>JAAVYX010000212.1 GCA_022791355.1 Clostridiales bacterium
CGCGCTTTTTTCCTTGTGGCCACTCGTCCTGTGCGAAAATTCCGTCAATTCCTCTATTTTTCAAACAAGCCCTAAGCGAACGGTCCTTGGACGTTCGCTTAGATAGGCCGCAGAAAAACCCGCATCATTTTTTCGTTTAAGGCCCGCTTTAAGCCGTTCCCGGGGACGGGAATATCAGATCCACCTATATCAAACCGCAGCCGCTTCCCGGCTCACGGCGAATAGACATATATGCTCATGGTTTATTTTACCTGTTTTGGGCATCGGTGTCAACCCCATGCAGGAGAACGGCTTCGGTTTCGGCGCAGAGCTCCTCCGCCGTTTCGCTGTTGGCCGCCTCGACCAGCAGCTTCATCCGGCGGCCCCGTTTATCGGGCTTTAGAAACAGAAGACCCTTTTGCGATTTGATCCGCATGCCCTCTCCCGCCGCTTCCCGATGGGCGGGTAGACTAGAAAAGGCCGAAGCCACCGTGGAGGGCAGGTCCACCGAACGCAGAAGCAAGGCGAACTTGGGCACCTCGGCCGCTAGCTCGCTGAGACTCCGGCCGGTGGTCTTCATACGATCCAGCAGCCGCAGCGTCATCATCATACCGTCCCGCAGCCAGAGCTGGCTTACCGCCGCCTGCCGGGCCGGCCGGTCGGTCCCGTCGGCGGGACAGGAGAAATACCGCTCCACCCGCCGGCCGTATTTGGCGGCCAGACTGTCGATCATACGGGGGGCGTCGAAGGGGAGGGCCACGTCCCGTCCCTCCTCAAACTCCATGATACAGCACATGCAGAGCACCTGCTCGGGCCGCAGGTAACCCGCCTGCCGGTCGGCAATCGAGAGCTTTTCCCCTGAGCGGGAAATATTGAAGGCGGGACCCTCCCCTATTTCGCAGCCCAGCCGGGCCAGGGTATCGGCCAGCAGCCGTTCCTCCTCCCGGCCGGCGCAGTTGACCCTCGCGGCCATACCCGCAAGGCCCCTGGGGGCGCAGGCGTAAAGCTCCTGCTGATACAGCAGCTTGATCCCGTCCATGTCGGCCACATCGGGGTAGCTGTTCCAGGCGCAGCGGGCAAACTCGCCCCGGCGGAGATGGCCCTCCAGCTCCCGCTCCAGGCTCCTGCCGGCGGGCAGCCCGCCCTCGCCGATCAGCTTTAGGGAGGCGGTGGGACCGCCGCTGATATACACCCCGGCCTGTAAGCCGCAGTAGGCCACGGCGAAGGACATCTGGGATTCCATGATCTCTCCGAAGTCCCACACATGGGCGCCGGTGGAGAGCACGCCGGCGGTAAAGGCCATTTTCATGGCCGCCGCGGCCCGGCCGCCCGCCGAGGCCACGCCCACCCGGCCCCCGCATTTTAAGGAACCGGCCGCCATGCCCACCTTGGCGCAGAAGGCGGGATTGAGCTCCACCCCGGCCTCGCCTGAGATGCCGTCGTCGTCGAACAGCTCGTCTTCCGCCTGACCCATACGCAGATTGTCGGCCAGACGGGCACCGTCGGGCAGACGTTTGCCCGGCCAGACCCGCACGCCGGGCAGCACGGCGGCCCCCTTGCCCACCACGCTGCCGGGACCTACCGCCGCCCCCTCGAAAAGTGCGCCTCCCGTTTTGACCGACGCGCCGGCGCAGAGCACCGCGCCTGTGAGTTGGGACCGGTCGCCCGCGTAAGCGTCGGGCAGCAGGATGCTTTCCTTGATACGGGCCATGGCCCCCACCGTCACCCCGTCGTCCAGCACGGCCCCGGGGCCGATGACCGCGCCGCATCCGATGGTTACCCCCTCCCCTATATACGCCGGCTCGATGATACGGTAATCCCCACGGGGCGGCTGGTGGGACTTGGTCTCCTGCCGGCCGTAGGTTTTGACCCGGCCGGCCAGAATGTCGCTCTGGCAGCGTCGATAGCTGTCCAGGTCGCCGATATCGCACCAGTAGCCCTTTTCTTCAAAGGCGCAGAGCTTCCGCTCCTGCTGCAACATCTGGCCGAAAAGGTCCTTGGCGAAATCATAGGGCTGTCCCTCCGGGATCATGTCCAGGCAGGACGGTTTTAGAATATAGATGCCCGTGTTAGCCTGGTCGGTATAGGCCTGAATCCAGCTGGGCTTTTCCACAAAGCCGGTGACCACCCCCTGTTCGTCGCAGTCTACCAGTCCGTACTCTCTGGGGTCGGCCACCCGGGAGGTCAGGAGGGTGGCGTCGGCGCCGGAACGGTGGTGGAACGCAAAGGCGGCGGTCAGGTCGGCGTCGCATAAAGCGTCCCCGCTGATGACGATAAAGCCCTCTCGGTCGGCTTCGGCCTCTATGAATCCGGCCGCCGCGTTTTTCACGCCGCCCGCCGTGCCCAGAGGCTCGGTTTCCTCCACAAAGCGCAGATCGATGCCCGCGTAGCGGTTATCCGGAAAATATTCGGTCACCGCCTCGGGCAGATAACGCAGGGTTACGGCCGCCTGGGTCACGCCGTGGGCGGCCAGCAAATCCAAAATGTATACAAGCACCGGCCGGCCGCAGAGCCGGGCCATGGGCTTGGGGATATCACAGGTCAGCGGCCGCAGACGGCTTCCCTCGCCGCCCGCCATAATGATTGCTTTCATATCTTCCATTCCTTTCCTGGGCGCGTTTTTATCTTTTTCTTAGTATGCTGCAAAGAGACTTGGTATAATCAGAGGTAAAAAAATCTTCTCCAAATCGTATAAGCGTTAGATATAAACTGCATAATAGAGAAAAAACAGGAAACAGGAGGAATCCGATATGGAAAAAAAGAACCGGCAGCGCTTTCAAAAAAACAAGAAAAGTCCGGTGGAGGAAATCATCCGCATAGCTCCCAGCCAAACCGATCCCCAGGGCTCCTATACCGGAAAGCCCCTTGATCCGGGCGAGGTTCCCGTGCAGGACAGCGACGATCTGTAGAAATCTGGTTTTCTTCTTTTGGATGAGTGGGAGGTTTGGCTTTTTCATTTATCTTTTTTGGCTTAGATGGAGGTTTCGCGCCAGATATCCTTTTCTTATTACTCCAATACCTGATCTAGTAGCGCCTGGCGTCCCGGCGCTAAAGCGCCTCTAGACCCCTTCTTTTGTCACGCG
>JAAVYX010000213.1 GCA_022791355.1 Clostridiales bacterium
ATGCGGCTGCCAAACCATCTCGATTGTAGCACGGAGGTTTTATTTGCCAAGGCCTGTTTTATTTACCCCTGGTTCAACCAGGGGTTTTCTTTAGCCTATAGGCAATAAAAAAACCGCGCCGTCCGATTCCGGACAGCGCGGACCTTTTACCGCCGCGCCCGCTTGTCAGATATAACCAGCAAGCAGGGCCGGCCTATTTCTTCATGGTAAAGCCGCAGCGGACAAAGGCGAAGCCGTCGTACCAGCGGTTTTGGTCCAGGAAGGTGTGGGGGCCTACGTCGTAGTTTTCGCCCTCTACCCGGTGATGGGGGCCCAACAGATTGCGGTTGGAGGCAAAGATACGAACGGTAATCTCGTTATCCCCCTCCCGCAAAAGATCGGTCACATCGTATTCGAAGGGAGAGAAGCCAATCAAAGCCGCCCGTTTTCCGTCTACATAAAGCTCGCCCGCTGGGAACTCCATGGTATCGAAGCCCACATAATACCGTTTGCCGGTCTCAGGAGAAAGTCGGAGGGTCTGGGTCAGCTCCAGCCGGCCCCGGAAGAACCAGAAGCCGCTCTCGGTAATCAGACGGCTGTCCACCTGCACGACGGGGGCGGCCAGGGCGAAAGCGTCCCCGGTAAAGATGGCCTTGCGTTCCCCGTAACTCCATTCGGCCCGGTTGTCCACCCGGAAGCGGCCGACGATATAGCAGGCCTCCAGCTCGGTATCATAGGTCAGCTTGTTGCGCTCGGTCTCGTGGACGTTTTCCCCAAAGAGCACGTCGTATACCTTCTGCCGCTGATAAAACTCCGTTTCCATCGAGACGACGTTCCGACCGGCCTGTACCAATCCGTCGATGGAGGCGCGGCGGAAGGCCCGGTCGGTGTAAAAGCCCTCGTCTTTCCAGACAAGGGGCCGGCCGTTAACCCGGATTTGATACTTGTCCGGCGTTTCGGTGACAAAGGACAGGCCCGAAACCCCGTTTCGATCGGCAATGTCAAATGCGTATTCCAGCTCGAGACGGCAGGGCCGTCGCTGCCTCAGCAGCTCCTGCTGGATGAGCAGAATGTTTTTGGCGGGCTGCCAGTCGCCGCCGTCCACCCGGTAACGGCAGGTATCCAGGGTCAGGGCGTTTTCCTCCTGCCGGGCGACGCGCCAGACCGGATCGAAGGACAGATAGGTCCTATCCGGCGACGGGTAAACCGCCGGCCGGCCGGGGACGGCGTGCAGCAGCAAAGCGCCCATGGGAACCAGGGTGCAGCCGGCCTTGGTGGTCTCCCCCTCCAGCGCGGCCGACAGGGGGGAACCGGTTTGGCTTGTCAGATCCAGCTGGGTCAGCTGATAGCTGCCGGGAATTTCCAGTCGTATCCGGCTGGTCTCCTCCCGGCTCAGATTGGCGATAAAGTAAAGCCGGCTGCCGTCCTCCAGATAGCGGGTGCGGGTGTGCACCCGGCCGGCGGGTTTCCCTGTCAGCCGCAGGGCCTTTTCCGGCCGCAGGGCGTCCAGGGCCCCGTCCTCCATTTCCAGGGGCTTTGCGTATTGCGCCAGCGCCTCCAAACGGGGGTCGGCCGCTCCGTCCAGCAGGGCAGGCAGCGCGCCCATGTAGTAGAGCCTTCCGCCCTGCCGGCCAAATTCCAGCAGCAGGGACAATGTGGCGGCCGATACGGTGAGCAGGTCGGGCAGGACCACCCGGTCGTAGGCGCACTGCCCGACGACCAGCCGGCCCTTCTCCACCCTGCCATACTTCTCCATCAGGGTCTCGTCGCCGTAGTGGTGGTCCAGCTGGAGACAGTTCAGCCGCTCGGTTAAGGCTTTGAAGAAGTTTGCCCGGGGCCATACGGCGTCGTAGCTGGAGCTTTTGTAGAGGACGTAGGCCGACCGCAGGGGATGGACCACCAACAGGCCGGTCTCCTCCTCTCCCATACTCAAAGCCGCCCCCAGACGGCTGATATAGTCGTTATAGTAGTCGTACCGGCCGTACCATGCCTCCTGAATGAAGACCGACGGCGGGTAGTCCCGCTTGCGGAAGCCCTCTAAAGAGTAGCCCTCCAGATGCTGGCAGGTCAGGTTGATACCGTTTACGTAATGCCAGTGTCCGATCCATTTCAGCTCGTCGAAGGAAACGTCCCAGCCGCACAGGGCGAACATCTCGCTAATGGAGCGGGGCTTGCCCAGCTGGGCGCAGGCCGAGGCCACCTGCTTGGGGATAGAGGGGTCTCCGATACCCCGGCAGAGCCAGTCCATGCCCGGAATGTGGAAATACTGGTAGCAGGCCATGACCCCGCCGGTACAGCGCATCTGGGAGACCAGGTCGTCCTCGGACATCATGTGACCGGTGAGCTGGCAGCCGTGGTCCTCGCACCAGTCGTAAATCTGCTTCATGAAGCCCTCCTGGAAGAGGCGGGCGGCGGTCAGGTAATACCGGTAGCGGAAGGTCTCATAGCCCTCGCCCTCCACCTCCATCAGACAAAGGCCGTCGAAAATATCCATGCCGTATTCGTCCCGGAAGACCTGGATCAGCCCTTCGGTCCAGGGAATGCCGCCGTTGGCGTACTGGGGCTCGTCGGTGAAGAAGCCGGCCAGCTCCTTGCCAAACCCTTCGCCGAACCGGGCGGCGTACTTCTCATGGGTAAATTCGATAAAGGCGGCGGTGGCCTTGGGGTTTAGGGGATCTATGTAATACTGGTTGACACGGACGAAAACCAACAGGTCGCCGGGCTGGGGGGTCTCGGCCCGGCTCCACCTCCCGCCGGCCGGCCGGTAAACGCCTAACAGCCGCCCCGGCAGCTCCATACCGGTCTCAAATCGGACAAAGCCCAAGGACTTCTGCTGGTAATCGTATCCCAGAGCGGGCACCCGCCCGTCGGCAAAGCCGCTGGGCCAGCCGAACTCGTCGTAGGCCCAGGCCTCCAGATCGGCCTCGGCCGCCTTGTCCGTGCAGAAGACCGAACGGTCGAGAAATTCGCCGCTTAGGTAGGGGGTCTTGAGGCCGCCCCGTGAGTGCATGAAAAAGCCCCCGGCTCCGGCCGCCCGCATGGCCTCTATCTGCTCGGCCAGCACCGGCTCTTCCAGACGGTTGTTCCAGCTCCAAAAGGGTATGCTTTTGTAGGCCGCCCGCTCGGCCTCGATTTTTTGCAGTATATCCATAAACGCCTCCTAAAAGGAAGGGCCTCAAAAGAGGCCCGATTTTGTACAAATGGAACAGGAAGCCCAATATTGATGAAAAACGGCCCCGCGTTCCGGCGGCGCAAGCGTTGGCTTTATGCGCACATATGAGATTTACCGGATAACGTTAAATCTAACGCGTCCAGACAGCCCACGCTTTGAAAGCGCGGCTGGTACGCAAGAGTGTGCCCCAAAATCGAATAAAAGCCGAATTTTTGACGTGACAACAGGGGAAAGCAAGGAGGAAAACGCAAGAAAGGCTTTCGCATTTCGAGGATTTTTGACGTATAAATCACCTTTTCTAGGCAAAATATTCATCGTTTCGGTGCCCCAAGACACCCTCTGGAGCGGAATCTAAGAAAAAGCCTCATGTTTTCCTTTTGTAAAAAGGCTCGGTAAGCGCCGCGGCCTGTTGGCCGAAGGGGTTGTCCAGAGGGACAAGCTCCAGGTAGGCGCCCTCCAGGAAGGGCCGGACCGCGCCGGCGATTTGGTCGAAAACCTCCCGGCGATCCCCCTGAAAATCCACCACGCAGAGGTAACCCTCCTTCTCTTCCCGCTTCATTTGCAGCAAACAGGCGGAGCGGACGCGCCGGTCTCCCTCCATATAGCTTCTCAGAGCCCCGGCCAGCCGGTCGGGATAGGGGACGGGAATGCGCACACCTACTGTCTCCACCGCCTGTTCGGTACGATTAGTAAGAAATATCTCCTTACGTTTTTTCAGATGCCGGACCAGTTCTCGGTTCAGGGTTAGATTCTCGTTATAAGGATTGATGACAAAACCGGCGGCGTCGGCATTCGGCAGGACCAGGTCGGCGTAATCGTCAAAGCCCACGACCACCGTCTGCTGATTTTCCACCGTCTGCCATTTGCGCAGCTCGTCCTCATCGGTAAAGGCCAGGAAAAATTTTTGGCCCTCCGTGTTGGCAAGCATGATAAACTCCAGCCGGGCGCCCGCCTGCATCTGGGCTATGTCGCTGTCCAGCTTTAGACCGGCCGGTAGCCGGGCCGGCATAAGAAATCGAGCGTTCAGGGCAATCTCGCCTAAAATCCGGTCCCAGACCTGGTCCTCTCTGCCCTCTTTATATTCCCGAATCAGCTTTAGCAGGGTGGGATTGGAGACCGGCCCACGCATATCGGCCATGACTTTGTCCCCCTTTATAATAAGTATCATAGCATAGAAGCATGGCAAACGAAAGATTTTTACATCCGAATGGAAAATACGCAAATTTTACCGTTCAGCGTAAGCAAAAACGCGCAGATTTGCGCGTTAGAGCGTAACCGTAAATAGCTATATTTTACTTTTTAGTGGAGAGCAGGATTTGGGGCCAAGCCCAAAAACATATATCGTTAAACCCTCAAAAGATGTACGGGAGCCGTATACTTTTGGCTGCTCCCTACTCCTCCGGGTTTTCCTCCGCAGCCCGTAGGCAGAGACGGGCCAAATCATCCAGGCAGGAGATGGTTCCGGCTATACGGCGATACTCGGCCGCGCCCCGCAGCCCCCGCATATACCAGCCGGCGTGTTTACGGATTTCCTGGGCTGCAATACGTTCGCCCTTGTATTCGATCATCCGCTGGGCCTGGCGCAGCAGATAGGCCATGCGCTGGGCTACGGGCGGCGGGGGCAGATATTGCCCGTGGTCCAGCCAAGCGTCTATCTGCGAAAAGATCCAAGGCGCTCCCATGGCCGCCCGGCCCACCATAAGAAAGTCGCAGCCGGTCTGCTCGAGCATACGGGCCGCGTCCTGGGGCGAGGCGATATCCCCGTTGCCGATGACCGGGATTTTAACCGCCTCCTTGACCTGCCGGATAACGGTCAAATCCACCGGCGGGGCGTACATCTGGGCGCGGGTGCGGCCGTGGACCGTCACGGCGGCCGCGCCCGCCGCCTCGCACCGCCGGGCCAGCTCCACGGCGTTGATATGGCCGGCATCCCAGCCCGCCCGGATTTTCACCGTCAC
>JAAVYX010000214.1 GCA_022791355.1 Clostridiales bacterium
CATTCGCCTGCAATCGGCGGTGGGTTATCGCTACTACGCTATAAAAGACGGCCAGACGACGGCCGGCGACCGGGAACGGGACGCCCAGACCAAATACAATATGGAGCTGCATTATATCCAGGACCCGTCTAAGGTACGGGAAGGCAGCGGCGTGGGGCTTACCTGTCCCAACTGCGGCGCGCCGGTGACCAACTTGGGAGCCAAGTTCTGCGAGTACTGCGGCTTGGGGGTCAAGGAGATCGAGGACCGGGTTTGGCAGATCAACCGTTATGAAGAGGTATAAGAGCCGGTTTCCGGCATGTGATAAATAGGAGGAAAATCAAATGGGTTTAATCAAAGCTTTAACCAGCGCTATCGGCGGTTCCCTCGCGGACCAGTGGCTGGAGGTCATCGAACCGGACGAAATGAGCGACGCCACCGTTTTCACCTCCGGCGTCCCCGTCCGGCGGGACGATAAGCGGGGCTCCAACCGGAAGGGTACCGAGAATACCGTCTCCAACGGCTCGGTCATCCACGTCTATCCCAACCAGTTCATGATGCTGGTGGACGGGGGCAAAATTGTGGACTATACCGCCGAGGAAGGCTACTATACCGTCAACAATTCCTCCCTGCCCTCCCTTTTCAACGGCCAGTTCGGGGAAACCCTGAAGGATTCCTTCAGCCGTATCAAGTTCGGCGGCGTGACCCCCACCGCCCAGCGGGTGTTTTATATCAACCTCCAGGAGATCAAGGGTATCAAGTTCGGCACCCGAAACCCCGTCAACTACTTTGACAATTTCTATAACGCCGAGCTTTTCCTACGTGCCCACGGCACCTATTCCATCAAGGTGCAGGACCCCATCAAGTTCTACGCGGAGGTCATTCCCCGCAATAAGGACCGGGTAGATATCAATCAGATAAACGAGCAGTATCTCGCCGAGTTTTTGGAGGCCCTCCAGTCGGCCATCAACCAGATGTCGGCCGACGGCATCCGTATTTCCTACGTGGCCTCCAAGGGCCGGGAGCTGAGCCGGTATATGAGCACCATTCTGGATGAGGACTGGAACCGGATGCGGGGCTTCCTCATCGAGGCGGTGGGCATCGCCAGCATTTCCTATGACGAGGAATCCCAGAAGCTGATCAATATGCGCAACCAGGGCGCAATGCTGGGCGACCCCAACGTTCGGGAGGGCTACGTCCAGGGCGCTGTGGCCCGGGGCATGGAGGCGGCCGGTTCCAACGCGGGCGGCAGTATGGCCGGATTTATGGGCATGGGCGTGGGTATGAACGCCGGCGGCGGCTTTGTGGGCGCGGCTTCGGCCGCAAACCAGGCTCAGATGCAGCAGCAGAGTCAGCCGGCCGCGGCCCAGCCCGCTGCCGATCCTGCGGCGGGCGGCTGGACCTGCGCCTGCGGCGCGGATAATAGGGGGAAATTCTGCGCCCAGTGCGGCAAGCCCCGCCCGGAGAACAAGGGGTGGACCTGCGCCTGCGGCCGGGAGAACACCGGTAATTTCTGCTCGGAATGCGGCAAGCCCCGTCCGAGAAAAATCAAGTGCGATAAGTGCGGCTATACCTGCGACCCTAGCGAGGGCGGTAGCGTTCCTAAGTTCTGTCCCGAGTGCGGCGACCCCATCAACGAAGCCGATCTTCTGTAAAATTTTGCTTTGGTCTATACATTTATCTATAAGAACAGACTTTGGAGGTATGGTAGAGGTTTGGCCGAAGGCCAAACCGGGGACGTCCGGAAAGAGCCGGGAAGGACTTGCGCAAACCGCGCGCTCTGCGCGCAGCTTTCAGGAGCGACCGGGATAAAGTTTAGAGGAGGTTGTTATGAGCGTCGTCACCTACAAATGTCCCAACTGCGACGGAGAATTGGCCTTTGATCCTACTACCCAGAAATTCGTCTGTCCCTACTGCGTCAGCAGCTTTACCAAGATCGAGCTGGACGACGTCCAGCCGGAACGGCAGGCGGACAGGGCGGGACAGACCGATCCCCCCGCCCTTAACGCGGCGGCCGCCGGCCAGGGTAAAGCCGCCCCGAAGAAGGAGGCTGGGAAAGGAGAGACGGAGGCCTGTCTCTTCACCTGTCCCTCCTGCGGTGCGGAGATCACGGCCGGCAGTACCACCGCGGCCACTTATTGCTTTTACTGTCACAATCCGGTGATTCTCACCGGTCGGCTGGACGGGGCCTTTCTGCCGGATAAGATCGTCCCCTTCAAAATCGGCCGGGAGGAAGCCGAAAACCGTTTTTTGCAGTGGGTGAAGAAAAAGTGGTTTGTGCCGAAGGCTTTTTTTGGTAAGAAAAATCTGGAAAAGATCACCGGCGTATATTTTCCCTATTGGCTGGTGGACGCCGATTTGCGGGCCGATATGACCGCCAACGCCCAAAAGGTGCGGGTCTGGCGGGTAGGCGATACCGAGTATACCGAAACCAGCTATTACCAGCTCTACCGGCAGGCTGATATCCACTTTGAGGATATTATCAAAAACGCTCTAAAAAAGTCCAACCGAGAGATTGTGGACCAGGTGCAGCCCTATAACCCGACGGATATGGTCGGCTTTTCCATGCCCTACCTTTCGGGCTTCCAGGCCGAAAAGCGGGATATCGAACGGGCCGAGCTGGCGGGTGAGGTGCAGGAGGATATACAGAAATACAGCGCCGCCCTGCTGCGGGACACCATGTCCGGCTTCACCGCCGTTCAAACTGTTTCGGGCGGGGTGCAGGTCGGCCGGGAAAACTGGGATTACACCCTTCTGCCGGTCTGGACCCTGGTTTATCAGGGCAAGAAAAAGGATACCTTTTATTTCTACGCCATGAACGGCCAGACCGGGAAGGTTTACGGCAAGCTGCCCCTGCATTACGGCAAGCTGGCCCTGGCGGCGGGGATTATTTTCGCCGTGGTATTCCTTCTGCTTATGCTTGGGGGGTGGCTGCTTTGCATGTGATCAAACGTATGGCGGCAAGCCTTGCCGTCGTAACGCTATTGCTGATTCCCCTATGGGCCGGGGCGCAGAGCGCGGGTCAGACGGTTTTTGACCAAGCCGGCCTGTTCACGGTTGAGGAATGCCAAAGGCTGGAAACTCGTATCGAATCGCTGAACGCCGACATGGATTGGAACGTCTATATCGCCACCACGTCGGACGCCGGCGGCAAGACCGCCCGGGACTACGCAGACGATTTCTACGACTACGGCGGCCTGGGCCGGGGTCCGGACTATAGCGGACTGCTTCTGCTCATCGATATGGATAACCGGGAGGCATACATCACCACCGCCGGCCAAGCCATCGCCTGCTATACCGACAGCCGGATCGATTCCATGCTGGACAGCGTAACGGGATATCTGAAAAACGGCCGGTATGAGAAGGCGGCCGAGGCCTTTTTGACCAAGACCGGCAGCTATGCGGCGTCGCCGCCCTCGCAGACCGGCGCAGCGGCCGACGATAGAATAGAGCTATCCCCGGTACAGATCGTCTTAATCGCCGTGAGCGGCGGACTATTGGCCGCCGGCGGGACCTTTCTGGGGGTTTATCTAAAGTATGGGGCCAAGGGCAAACAATCCTCCTATCCCTTCCGGCAGCAGAGCAATATGCAGATGCTGCGCAGCGAGGACCGGCTGGTCAATAAAACCCTGCGCACCCGGCATATTCCCCAGGATAACAATCACCATACGGGCGGAGGCTCCTCCACGCATGTCTCCAGCAGCGGCAGGACCCACGGCGGTGGGGGGCGAGGATTTTAAGGTAAGCCGTATGGATTTTACCCAGGCGTTGAGAGGCTTGACGGATATATATGCAACCGCATAAAACGCCTTTAGGTAAGAGTTGGACGGTCATAGGATGAATATTTTTCTCTTTACAGAGGCGGAATGACTTTAGTCGTGCCGCCTCTGTTTTCCGTTCGTATAAAAGCGGCTGTCTGCCGCAGTGTTGGACAAACGATCAAAAGTAAGGGTATTTGTGGGCTGTGGACCCGTCCCAAAGGGAGGGAACACGTCCCTTCCACGGATGTGCAGAATGATCCAAAGGCTGCTGCAAACGCTCTGATCACCTGGATGGTAAAAAAACTGCGTTCATTTAAGAAGCGGCACGCGGCCGGTTCCTGCCAATATGGCGTTGATGTTGCCGCAGTGAACGCGGCTGGCCTTTGTTTTCGTCAACTATATTGGCGTGAAAAGGGTGAACTGTACAGGCCGCGATACATGCAAGAAGATAGAACGGATCGCTCAATTCAAGGTTTAACTAAAGCGCCGAAAAGCCGGCACAAAAAGCTGGATTTCTAGTAAAAAAGAGGACTTTCAGAGCATGTGCTCTGAAAGTCCTCTTTCAAAATAGCGTTTATGCAGGCTCGTACTCCATTACAGTTCTTACAGCGTCTCGCTCACCGCCACGGCGCAGGCCACGGTCATGCCGACCATGGGATTGTTGCCGGCGCCGATGAGGCCCATCATTTCCACATGGGCGGGAACGGAGGAAGAACCGGCAAACTGCGCGTCGCCGTGCATACGGCCCATGGAGTCGGTCAGACCGTAGGAAGCCGGGCCGGCGGCCATGTTGTCGGGATGCAGGGTGCGGCCGGTGCCGCCGCCGGAGGCCACAGAGA
>JAAVYX010000215.1 GCA_022791355.1 Clostridiales bacterium
GTTATCCAGTCCTACTACTACCATGAATGGACCAAGCGGGATATGCAGCAGCATATGCACGACCGTATGGAAATTATGTATGTCATCAAAGGGGAGTGTACCGTCCGGGCCGAGCAGGAGAAAATCCGGCTTCTGGCCGGGGACTTTATCCTGGTGGACGCCGGCCGCCCCCACGCCCTGCGCATCCAAAGCCAGCGGGGCTGTATGGTGCTCAATATCGAATTTATCTTTGAGAAGACCGACAGTCCCGCCCCCGACCTGGCCCTTTTGTATAAGGAGAGTCCCGCCCTGCAGGCCCTTATGTCCGGCGGCCCGACGCCCTACCTCAAGGTGAAGGACAACGGGGAGATGTACCGTATCCTTTCCACTTTGGTGGATCATGCCGACGTCAGCGCCGACTACTCCTTTACGGTGGATCTCTGGATGGCCCAGCTGCTTATATCCGCCGCCGCCCTGTCGGGCGCGCGGCCCAGCGGCCAGGAGGTGGACTACGTCCAGATGGCCAAGGACTATGTGGACCGCAATTTTTCCCATGAAATTCATGTGGGGGATATCGCCCAATTTATCCATATTCATCCGGCCTATCTCCAGCGGCTCTTTAAAAAGGAATGCGGCCTGTCGATGGTGGATTATCTCACCGAGGTGCGGATTAAGAAGGCCTGCGACCTGCTTGTCCGCACCAACATGTCGATTTTGGATATCGCGGGCAGCGTGGGGATCAATTCCCAACAGTATTTCACCCGCTTGTTTAAAAAGATCATGGGAATGACCCCCAAAGCCCTGCGGGACAGCAATACGGCCGACCGGCCGAATATGGACGGGCTGCCCGAGGAGGAAGGGGAATGGCGCTGGCGGTCGGGATTACGGGAAACCCTCTATGAGACCGACGCCGACTGGCAGGGCGAGGATTACGAGGAAAACCCGGAACGGTAAAGAAACAGCGGTCTGTCGAAAAAGGGCCGCGTATGACTTCCAATGCCACAACTGGCGACACATGCCTGGCGACACATGCGTCGGTTGTGGCAACGACAAGTCTCAAGGCCATGGGATTTGTAGGGGGCAGCTGGAAGAGGGGCCTGCCCCCCTTCCAGAGCTTGTCGACTTTGTCGGCAAGCTCAAACGGCGGGCGGCAGCCCGCCGTTTTTTGTGTCCCGCTAACCACGCGCTGGGCCGGCGGTTGAAAAGAAGCGCAAGGGCGACGCTTGCGCGGGGTGGACGCTTGGTCTCGCAATTTGTGTATTATGATGATATTATCTAGTAGTAGTCAAGTATAATAATATTTATTTGTAACATATACAAATACACTATCTTTGCGTTATAATAGAATACGAAAGAGAGGCCGGCCGTCCTGGAGCCGCCTCATGAATAAACCAAAAGGAGAGCTGGGATATGCAAAAGGTATTGAAGGATTTATACAACGGCAGACTCCGCCCCTTTGAATGGCACAACAGCGGTCCGGCCTACGACGAGCTGTGCGCCGAAAATTTGCGACGGCTGCAGGCCTTTTCCCGGGAGCTGGACGCGGAACAGACCCGAACGCTGAACCGTATCATAGACCGGCAGATCGAGGCCGACGCTATGGAAGGAGAGCAGCGGTTTATAGACGGTTTTCTCCTAGGCGTCCGGCTCATGTGCGAGGCCCTTGGACCGTCGAACCGATAGAAAGGACCCGCGCCAGAATAAGGCAGACATAATTTTCCATTTTTTACCTTCTGGCTCACATTGCGTATGAGAAACAAATCTGCAAAACCGCAAAATGTATATTGCGGAAACAGGCGAATGTACTTGTGTATATTTCACATATAAATCGATTGATATTTGCATATATAGCTGAAATTGCTCTTTTTAACAACTGAATGTCAGGATAGTGCAAAAACAGTAGTTTCCAATCTGCAATTGTTTAAACCTTTGGCCTCCAGGTCTGCTATAATCGACCTAAAGACAGCTTTGATACCGATAAAGGGTCAACCAAGTAACTAGGAGGTCGAACCAATATGCTGCATCGGAAAAAACGTATGAGCCGGGCGATTGCCCTCGCCCTCTCGGCCGCGCTGAGCCTTACCTGCTTCGGGGGCCTGCCGGCGGCGGCCGCGGAAGAGACGGCCGCGCAAAACAGCGGGAACAGGTCGGTCACTGGCGGAGAGGAAGCCGCCGTCCGGCAGGATGGTCAGAGCTGGACCCTGGAAAACGGGTCGGTCCGGCTGGGCCTCGCCTTTGCGGACGGCAGCCTGCGCATGACCAGCTTTTACAACCAGGCCGCCCAAAGAGAGTATCTGACGGCCGACGATCAGACCAATTATCTTTTCTCCTACCAATGGGCCGAATATCAAAACGGCAGCGGCCCGCTGGCCTCCACCGTAAAGACCGTCTCCTCGGCCGACGGGAAATGGAAGGTAAAGGGAACGCCGGTAACGGAGGATATCTCCACCCGGGATTACGCCAACAATACCCTGCGGCTGGGCAAGTCCCTGGAGTTTGTGCTGCAGCATGCCGACGCGGGTATGCAGGCGACCCTGCGCTTTGAGATTTACAACGGCGCGGGCGGGGTCCGTTATCAGGCCCTTTTGAAAAATACGGGCGATAAGAAGATGGTGATTACCGAGTCGGACGTTATCTCCTTGAACCTTCCCAACGACGCCCACTACCTCCACTATGTCAACGCCCGGACCAGCGGCTCGGGCGGGGCGGAGAACGCCACCTGGAAGACCACCGAGGGCAGCCTCAACTTCCAGAACGCCGCGGGCAAGCAAAACGGCCGCAACGCCCTGTGCGTTTACAAGTCGGGGGACGGCTGGTGGATCATGCCCGAGACCAACTGGCGCACCCAGGTAGGTCCCGAAAACTACGGGGAGACCCCCCAGAAGACCAACACCAACCCCGAATTCGCCTCGGTCTCCTGCTGGGACAACGACGGGACTGAAAAGCAGGTGCTGGTGCGCACCCATCCCGAAAGTCTCCAGCTCACCTTAAAGCCGCAGGAGGAATTCCAGTATATCGGCGTTAACCTCACCGCCTTCAAGGGGGACGTGGTGGACGGTAAAATGGCCGCAGAGGAGCACTTCCGCCTGCGGTTCAAGTACCACGACACCACCACCATCCTCAATACCAACGACTGGGACTATAATTCCAAAAGCACCTTCGAGTACATGCGGGATACCATTATTCCCCAGGCCGTCAAGGCCAATGTGGATATGGTCATGATCGACGACCTCTGGAACGTAAACAGGGACAGTATCACGGCTGTTCCCAAGTTCAAGAGTCTTTCCGAGCTGGGCCAGATGATCCGGGACAACGGCAAGATGTTCGGCATCTGGTACTCCCTCACCGGCGACGGTCATAACAAAGGACGGGATCTGGCCGACCCCGACCAGTGGTACGGCAACGCCGCCAAGGGGATCACCGGCAAGAAGGAGCAGATTGAGACCCTCATCAACGAATATAAGATGGATCACCAGATGATCGACCTGACCGAGTTCTGGCAGAACACCAAGGAGACCGATTATTCTTCTCCCTGCGATAACGTCTACCGGAAGAACGTCAACGTCAACAACGGTCTGAACGAGCTGATCGCCCAGTACCCCAACTACCTGGTTAAGCTGACCAACGAGGTGGACGTATACCCCACCCAGGGCAACCGGGCCTGCGGCCTGCTGCATATGGCCGACAACGGCTGGGTAGTCCACAATGCCGGACTCAACGGCGGTATGCAGGCGGGGGCCAACGCCTTTGGCTACCTGCCCTTAAACTCGGTCTATTCCGGCGGCCCGGTGGAGGGCGCCATGAGCGTTTACTATCATTATATGTTCGCCCGCAACGTCAAGCTCAACACCGACCCCGGCGGCCCCACCTGGACCGACCACGGCGTGGAGCTGATGGCGACCTTCAACAACTGGCGTAAGGGCAGCCGCATCAAGGCCCTCACCGACAACGAGGTCACCCGGCCTACCTATATGGGGGCGGGATGGAATTCCAACGACGGCGCGAATTGGATTTCCAAGGGGGTAAACGGCCCCTACGCCTGGATGTATACGAACGCCGACCGTTCCCGGGCCCTCATGCTGGCCACCTCCTACACCAGCGGCCCGGCCGTCCAGTTTACGGCCGACGCCCGCTGGCTGGACCCCGCCAAGGACTATCTTGTGGCCGACGTGACCCTGGACGATACCGGCAGCTTCACCTACGCCTACAAGGGGCTGTATACCGGCAAACAGCTCACCGAGGAGGGCTTTGCCGTCGACCTGACCGAAAACACCTCGGGGGGCAAGGCCTTCTGGTTTGAGGCGGTAAACGACGAGGGCATGCAGGTAGTCTATGCCGACGAGAAGATCGAGGACTATCAGACCGCCGTCAAGGACGGGGTCATGACAGTGGAGCTGACCGGCCAGGCCGGCGCGGCCGCCACCCTCATCGCGGCCGATTCCAAGGCCGGCAAGGGCCGGGTCGTCTCCATCCAGCTGGACGAGACCGGCAAAGCTACCCTGCGCATTCCCGCCGATAAGCTCTATGCGCCCCAGGACGCGGCCGTCAACCTGGCAAAGCCGGTGCGGGTGGAGTTTGAGGATTGGTACAAATCCGGAACCATCCAGTCCTCCGACGGGGTCAAGGTTGCCGAAAACGCCGGGGACGACAGCGGCCGGGTAGGGGCCAGCGGCAATGACTACCGCTCGGTCTCCTTCCAGAAGGCCGGCGACTGGGTGGGCGGCCTGCTCCCCATCCCCGCGGCCGGGAGCTACAAGGTCACGGTAGGCTTCAAGAGCCATGAAAATACCGGTAAGTCGGGCATCGGAACCGGCGACGGACCCGTAGGCGACGTGGCGGACATGTCCGACAATACCATATACGCCCCCAACACCATCTATTCCCAGTCCACAGAGATCACCTTTGATAAGGCCGGCGACCAGCTTATCAAGATTTTCTGTGTGGATAAGGGTGTGAAAAACAGCTCGTCCTCCGGTTATTCCCTGCGCATCGACTATGTGGAGTTCGCTCCCGTTTTTGCAGAAGCCCCCGCGGTCATAGAGATGGAAGACGCGCTGGAGAGTATGACGGTTAGCGGTTCGGCCAGTATTCGTAAGGAATCCAATGGGTCGGCCAGCGGCGGGAGTCTGGTGCGGCTGAACGGCGCGGTGGGCTCCACCGCCGTCACCCTGCCCGTCGAGGTGGAAGCCCCCGGCGCTTTGCAGCTTTCCCTTCAGTATCAGGCCGGCCCCACAGCCCCCAAGCTACGCGTAACCGACGAGGAGGGCCTGCTGGATACGGTGATCGATACCTATGCGGCGGCCGACGCCATTGCCGTGGCCGATCTGGGCGAGGTTGTCTTCCCCACGGCGGGGACCAAGCGTATTTCCTTAACCGTGGCCGGTCACGCCAAGAACAATAAGGCCGACAGCTATTCCGTAGGGCTGGACGCCCTTAAGCTCGCCGCCCGTCCCGGCGTGGGGATCCTGGCGGCCGGTGCGGTCTGCAAAACGGGGGATAAGCTGGATTTGAACGAGCTGGTCGTCCCCTCTCATATGCTGGAGACCTATCTCACCCCCGACAGCCTGCGCTTTACGGTGGACAGCGAGACTGTCTTTGACGTGGCCGAGGTGGACGAAAAGGGTATGCTCACCGCCAATACGGCCGGTACGGCCGTCATCCGGGTTAGCAACCAGTATGCTTCCACGGCCTATGCGGATATCACGATTACCGTCCTGCCCGACGGGACGGCCGCCTCGGTGGAAGCGGCGGCGACCGCCGTCGCCGGACTGGGTAAACCGTCCGCAACCGCGGATTTTGCAGCCGCTCTGACCCAGGCCGAGACCCTCTATAATGGCTTAAACGATACCCAGAAGCGGCAGCTTTCCTCCGCCTATCTCCTGCGGGCCGCCCGGGTGGCCTACGATAAGCTGCTGGCCGACGGGGATCATATCCAGGCCCAGGCGGTCAACTATCTGGAGGAGCTGGCCTACACCGGCCAGGGCTCCATCACCAAGGGAACCTGTCCCAGCGGTTCCCATAAAATCCAGTTTACCGAAAACGGAGAAATCTACGCCCACGGCCTGGGCTTCGAGCCCCCCGACGGCTACAACGGCGGCCTGCTGGTACCCATTCCGCAGGACATGGACGTATTCCGGGTACGTGTGGGGGTGGACTGGGCCATGTCTCAGAACAACCAGTACGACCAGAAGAACCGGCTTACCTTCTATGTGGACGGGGAGCAGAAGGCCCAGACCGGCCTGCTTGGGAGCAATTACGTAAACGGTCAATGGGTAGAGGATTATATTTACGATATTGAGATCGATTTGGATAAGGGCGCTAAGTGGCTGTATATCCAAAACGCCCTGGGCGATAACCGCACCTGCGACCACATCCTCCTGGCCGACGCCCAGCTTACCAATAAAGCGGCCGCCCAGGTGGAGGAGCTGATCCAGGCCATCGCGCCCGACAGCGTCAATCTGGAGCATTGGAGCGAGGATACCGCCGCCCAGATCCGGGCGGCCGAGGAGGCATACATGGCCCTGACCGCCGGCGAGCAGGCGCTGGTCACCCGTTATGAAGCTCTCATTTCCCATCGCCGTACCCACGCCGGCTTCGGCCGTCTGGAGCTGACGGCGGCCGAGCTTGCCAAGGTGGACGAGGTCGACGCCGCCGTCGCCGCCGTGCAGACGGCCGGCAAGCGGGGCGTTTCCACCGTAGCCCTGGCCGAAAGGGCTTGGCAGGCCCTCCAGGGTCTGGAGGAAAAGCTGCAGGATTATGTGAGCGATATCTTCCGTCTCTACGAGGCCCAGCAGTGGACGGCCGCCAATGCCGCCGCGCTGGCGGCGGCCGAGCCGGTCTATAATCTGATCGCCGCCCTGCCGGAGACCGTCTCTGCGGGCGACAGAGGGACCGTCGAGGCCGCCCGGGCCGCCTTTACAGCCCTGCCGGCCGCCCAGCAGGCCCTGGTGGACAATTTGGACCGTCTCAAGGCAGCCGAGGCGCAGCTGGAAGGCGGAGCCGTTGTTCCCGGCGACATGGATCAGAGCGGGAACGTTACCATCCAGGACGTCATGGAGGCTTGTAAGGTATTGGCCCGGCAGTCGGCCGGCAAGGCCCCCACAGCCGATGAAATGCTGCGGGGCGATCTGGACGGCGACGGCAAGTTCACCATCAGCGATGTGATGGAAATCTGCAAAATCCTCGCCCGTAAGGCGTAGGTATTTTCAAAAGAATCCTTTTTACTATACCTTAAAACTGTAATATAACTTTACAGGGGGGCTCCCACGCACGCAGCAGTTTTGGCTGCCGGCCAACAGCCGCCAGTTGCCGAACGCAGTTTGGCAACTGGCGGGCCGCTCAAAGGGACGGCCTTTGCAGGCCGCTCTGGCGAGGGATTCCTGTCGGCCGTCCCACA
Source organism: Clostridiales bacterium (assembly GCA_022791355.1). Lineage (GTDB taxonomy): Bacteria > Bacillota > Clostridia > Oscillospirales > Acutalibacteraceae > Howiella. The sequence goes on from JAAVYX010000215.1 coordinate 7,376, forward strand.
GGACGGCTGCCTCGCCCGCCTTGCCTGCGTGGATTTTCTCCAAAACGGCGAAGTACCCAGCGGTCATCCCGCATAGGGGCTGGCCGAACGCGAGCAGCCATTCCCTTAGAGTGGCTGGCTATCGTCCGCAAATTTGAGAACGCCGCCCGCCCTCGTTGGGTCCCTGCTGGGCGTATTTTCCCTTTCAATCGATGGTTTTCTCTGAAATAGGAGACTGCATTTGTATAAGCGGCCCCTCATTTCTGCGGATGGAGGGGCCGCTTTTCCGCTGGGCGCTGTACGTGGGATGCGTAGGTTACAGTCTACGCGCTGTGGGAATATTACCATCTGTCTCCAAAGGTTAAAACGCCGCTGGGCGTATTAGTCTTTGAAGGCGGATGGTACGATATATAAAACATATTGCAATAAAGGGCTTCTTTTGGTATGCTCATAAGGGGTATGAAAGGCGGTGTGTCAGCATGGATATCGAATTTCAGTTTAAGTATACCCCGCGGCCCGACCCGGCGGATTTCCGCAACCATACCCATAACGCCTGCGAGCTGCTGTACTTTCTGGATGGAGCGGGCAGCTACGTGGTGGAGGGAACCGCCTACGAGCTGCATCCCCAGACCCTGATGATCATGCGGCCGGGGGAGATGCATTACGCCGCCGTCCGGCCGGACCATGCCTACCGCAGAATCTGTGTCAACTTCACCCAGGCCCTGCTGGAGGCTTTGGACCCCGCGGGCCTGCTGCTGCATCCCTTTCAGGATCGGGAGCTGGGACAGAACAACCAGTATGAGGAGCGCATGGTGGACGTTCGCTTTATAGAGGCCTGTCTTTTAAAGATGGATAAGGCCGACCCCACGACCGATTACGGCTACCTGCTCATGCGCTCCAATCTCTACGCCGCCCTCTGCGAGGTCTACAAGGGGTACCAATGCGTGGAGGAGCTGGAGCTTTCCAACTGCGCCAGCGGAGATTTGATGTACGAGGTCATCCGGTATATCAACCAGAATCTGAGCGCGGATTTATCTCTGCCCATACTGGAGAAACGTTTTTTTATCAGCCGGCAGTATCTCAACCAGCGTTTCAAAAAGGCTACCGGTACGACCGTGTGGGACTATATCCTAACCAAACGGCTGATACGGGCCAATCAGCTCATGGACGAGGGAGAACCGGCCACCGCCGCCGCCTTTGCCAGCGGCTTTTCGGATTACTCCTCCTTTTACCGGGCCTATAAATCCAAGTTCCAGGTATCTCCCCGCCAGCGGGGCAAAGGGGCCGGTCTCGCCTCCACCGAGGTGGTTTGTCATGCGGCCGCGCGTAAATGAGCGAATCAACGAAAAAGGCGCTTTATCCTTTCGGGTAAAGCGCCTTTGGATATGTGGAGATGGTTTATAGATGGGATTTAGTTCTGTAAAGCATGGATATCCAGGGTTGTTAAAATATTCAGCGCCTGCTAGTCGAAGCGGTTTGCTGCGTAAAAAAAGTAACCCGAACGCTGCGGGTAAACTGCGGCCCTTTGCTCATCTGTCCGCCGCGGATGCGGGCAAGACCTCCCGGACCGACAGCCGCTCCCCATCCACCGAAAAC
>JAAVYX010000216.1 GCA_022791355.1 Clostridiales bacterium
CCATCACCCGGGACGTCAGCGGGGAAGGGGTGCAGCAGGCCCTGTTGAAGATCCTGGAGGGCACCGTTTCCAACGTGCCGCCCCAGGGCGGCCGGAAGCATCCCCAGCAGGAGTTTATCCAGTTGGATACCACCCATATCCTCTTTATCTGCGCCGGGGCCTTTGAGGGCATCGAGAAGGTCATCGAGCGGCGGCTGGGAGGCAGCAGCTTGGGCTTTGGCGCCGACGTCAAATCCAAAAAGAGCTTGGAAGCCGAGGCCCTCATCAAGGAGGCCACCCATCAGGACCTGGTGAAATACGGCCTGATTCCCGAGCTGGTGGGCCGTCTGCCGGTGGTAACCACGCTGGACAGTATGAATGCAGACGCGTTGGTGCGGATCATGCAGGAGCCCAAAAACTCGGTGCTCAAGCAGTATCAGGCTCTGTTCAAGATGGACGATGTGGAGCTGGAATTCGAACCGGAGGCCCTGAAGGCCATTGCCGAAAAAACCATTGAGCGGAAAACCGGAGCTCGGGGTCTGCGTTCGATCATCGAGGGAACCCTCCAACAGCTCATGTTTGATATTCCCTCTAACTATCTGGTGGAAAAGGTGACCATCACCGCCGACGCGGTCTTAAAGGGCGAAAAACCCGTGCTCACCGAAAACCCGGCCCGTAAGCCCAAGGCTTTGACCATGCCGCTGGAAACCGGCCACCGGAGCGAGACAGCCTGACCGCAATAGGAGAAAAAGAAACGGCAAAGCCATTCCCGGCCTTGCCGTTTTTTATTTGCATTGCCGATATCTATAAATACGTAAAGCGTAGGAGGCGCAGCATGGGAACCGGTATTCTTGTATGCGGCTGTAACGGCAGCGGAAAAAGTACGTTGGGAAAGGCGTTGGCGCAAGAGCTATCGTATTTATTTATCGATAACGAGGACCTGTTTTTTCCAAGGACAGACCTCGATTATCCTTATGCGTCTCCACGGTCCCGAAAGGAAGCGGAGGCGTTGCTGCTACGGGAGATTCGGGCGCATGAAGATTTTGTATTTGCGGCCGTGAAGGGGGATTACTGCAGGGAAGCGCGGTCCTCTTGTCGATATGCGGTGCTGTTGGAAGCTCCCAAAGAAATCCGATTCGAGCGTGTAAGAAGGCGTTCCTTTGAAAAATTCGGAAGCAGAATGCTGCCGGGCGGAGAGCTGTATGAGCAGGAGGCGGCCTTTTTTCGGCAGGCTATGGACAGATCCGAGCAGGAGGTCTTCAGCTGGGCGGAGACGTTGCCCTGCCCTGTGCTACGAGCGGACGGGACCAGGCCCGTCCCGCAAAATGTAGAATGGATTATGGAACAGATGCGCCGCTTCCATCCCCAATTTTGAAACGACGCAACCGCTGGTTGACAGTTTGACAGGAAGAACTGGTGGATACGCAACCGACCGATTTGTTATCATGTCGGCGAAAAAAGCAAAAGGGGGAAATGATATGAACCTAGCAAACAGAATCCAGCGTTTACGCAAAGCAAGGGGGATATCCCAAGAGGAGCTGGCCGAAGGATTGGGCGTGTCCCGACAGGCGGTCTCCAAATGGGAAAGTGAACAGAGTATGCCGGAGCTGGACAAGGCGATTCAACTCAGCGAATTTTTCGGCGTTACCACCGACTTTCTTTTAAAGGGGGTCGAAAGGGAAGACTCTCCAGAAAAGAAAGGGGAACGGGCCGGTCTGTTTGTCCTTACGGCCACCGCGCTCCATGTTATTGGATTGACCGTATCCGCCGCGATTTGGTACGAGAAGCAGACAGCGGCCGCCGTCGCGGTCTGCGCGGTTTTTATGGCGTTGGGCTGTATGGTCTTTGGAATCGGTATGTACGGTGCGGCTTCCAAAAGCAAGCCCCGCGCCAAACGCAATTTTTGGACGGTGAATATTTGGCTCCTTCTATTTACGCCCTGCTCTCTGCTCTACAATTTTTTGTTTGGCGGTATAGGCGCGCCTTATCCCCTGCTCTGGCGGCCCTGGCAGGCCTTTCCGATTTTCTGGTTGGTCTATATCGGAAGCTGTCTGACATTCCTGTTCCTTCAGCGGCGTTTTGACCGATAAGAGCGACCTATACGGAAAAACCTTCCAGTCGGTCCCGTCGCATAGTCCGGCTGTTTTTTGCTCATCCTAAACGCGGGTGATGAAAATGAATCAGGATATGGAACTTTTGCAGTATGTCTACCAGAATACCAAAATGGGGGAGGACAATCTCAAAAACCTCCTGCCGTCGGTGAAAAACGCCGAGCTCAAGACCTGCCTTCATAAACAGATGAGCGGTTACAGTCAGTTTAACAACCAGGCTGAGGAAGAAATTTATAAGCACAGCGGCCAGCCCAAGGAAAACAGTGCCATGTCCAAGTTTGCTGCCCGTATGGGGGTCAGGATGAACGCCCTTAAGGACGATTCGGCCTCCCACATGGCCGAGATGACCATCCAGGGCAGCACCATGGGCATCGTGGATATTACCCAGCACCTGAACCGCTGCGGCGAGGCCGCCCCCGCGGCCAAGCGGCTGGCCAACGATTTGCTGCATTTCGAGCAGGATAATATCGAACGGCTGAAAACCTTTTTGTAAAAAGCTTCAAGCGCCCGGCGTAAGCCGGGCGTGTTTTTTGCTGTATTCACCCAGTCTTACGCTGAGAAACGGCGGGGATTCTTTAGAAAGCCTGCCGTTTTATTGTGTTTGCTTTTTGGAAGGGTTTCCGGTATAATAATCGCAAGGCAAGTATGATACCTGTGTGATGATCCCTATATTGCGGTTGCTAGGGATGTCCATTATACCCGACAGACGCCCCCCGCGCAGAGCGCGGGGACGCCGCTTATATCACGATCCGTTATCCGCAGGACGCCGCTATGTCCGATAAACGGTTTCGGGTCTGTGTACGCTGGGCCGAGGGGGCTGCCATTATTCTATTCTGGTTAAAAGAGAGAGGACGTGCATCCATGCAAAAGCTGTTGAATCTGTTTCTTTGCGGTCTGCTGGTCATAGGAACCGCCCTGTCCTTTGCCGCGTGCAGGACGGATCATAAAAAGACCGAGACGACTTCCACAGTCAGTCTGCCCGAGGGAACCCATGAAAAGGGCGAGAGCGTAGAGGAGCTGGGAACCGTATCTATTTTGAGACAGTATATAGAGAAAACTGGAAACGACGCCGCTAAACCGGATGAGGGCAAGGTCTACCTGCTGCTGGAGTTCCGCATTGACAATACCACAGACGCCGAAATGCCGGTGAGCACCCTGCTTTCCTTTACCGGCCAGGCGGACGGGCAGCCGGTCAGTCCCAGCACGAAGGCATTGCTGGACAGAGGTTCTCATTCCACCTTGGACGGTACTATCCCGGTAGGAGGCGGTATGGTCGGCGTGGTGGGCTTTGAGGTGTCCCAGGACTGGAAGGTTTTCCAGGTCGATTTCCGTCCCGACGCTATGCAGTCGGAAGCCATCTCCTTCGCGGTGCGCAAGGTGTGATCCCGCAATAGGTAAACAGTCTCCGTTTTCCTTTCCTGTAGGATGCGGAGACTGTTTTTTATAGATTGCCCTTGGCAATCTATAAAAAGGCCGTCCCGGCCTGGGGCCTTTTAAATTTTAAAGCGCCTGCCAGCGGGAGCGGGCAGATGCGCAAAAAAATAGTAGCGCACCTACTATTTTTTATACCAAGGCGATTCATACTAGCAGTCGGTGTTTTCGGTCGCCGGCAAAAGGGGAAAGGGCCTCGACAGAAACCGCATTGACAAAGGTTACCTGAAATTGTATAATTATAAACAATTATACGTTTGTATGCTCATGCTCTGACTGCGGCAAAAGCAGTCAATATGATAAGGACAGGTGCTGTTATGGCTATTCAGTTGATCGGTACGGGAAGCGCGCTTCCGAAAAAAATTGTGACCAACAAGGATTTGGAAGGCATGATGGATACTTCGGACGAATGGATTTATACCCACACCGGCGTTCGGGAACGCCGGATCGCCGTGGAGGAAACCGTCATTTCGCTGGGGACCGACGCGGCCCGGGCTGCCATTGAAGACGCCGGTATTCAGCCGGATGAAATCGATTTGGTCATCTGCTCCACAATAACGCCCGATTGTCCTGTTCCTGGCTGCGCGCCGAATATCCGCCGCAATCTGGGCGTTGAAAACGCAGCGGCGCTGGACCTCAACGCCAACTGTACCGGTTGCATCTATTCTTTAGCCGTCGCCCGCGGCCTAATGGAGACATTGGGATTTAAAACCGCCCTGGTGGTGGGAAGCGACGTGCTCAGCCGGATTACCAATTGGGAGGACCGAGGAACCTGCATTCTGTTCGGCGACGCCGCGGGCGCCTTTATCCTGCGGCGTTCGGAGGCGGAAGGCGTGCTGGCCGTTCATATTGCTGGCAAGAGCGATGTAGACGACGTTCTCACCTGCGACTGGCCGGCAATGGAGACTCCCTTCAGCGGCCCCAAGAAGCCCAATAACGAAAAGATTTATATGGACGGCCATAAGGTTTTCTCCTTTGCGGTCAACGCTTTTATCGAGACCTTGGAGCGTTCCCTTGGGGAAGCCGGTATTCCTAAGGAGGAGCTCAAGGCCATTGTTCCCCATCAGGCTAACTTCCGTATTATCAAATCCACCGCGCGCCGGCTGGATATTCCCTTGGAGAAGTTTTATATGAATGTGGACCGTTTGGGCAACACCTCCTCCGCCAGCGTGCCGGTGGCCTTAGACGAGCTGGCCCGTTCCGGCCGCCTCCAATCCGGAGATCTGGTGATGTTGGCCGGCTTCGGCGGGGGATTGACCTACGGCTCGGCTCTGCTTCGCTGGAAATAAACCGGAAATAGAATTATTAAAATACAGAAGACAAACGGGCGGCCTGCCGCGTCGGACAGAAAGGAAAAGTGAACCATGTCTTTTCAAACCAGAATAACAAAGCTTTTAAAGGTGCAGTATCCGATTATCCAGGGCGGAATGGCCTGGGTGGCCGACTATCATATTGCTTCTGCGGTGTCCAACGCGGGGGGATTGGGTCTAATTGCCGCCGCCTCCGCGCCGGCTGATTTCGTTCGCGACCAGATTCGTAAGGTCCGGGAGCTGACCGATAAGCCCTTTGGCGTCAATATTATGCTGATGAGCCCCTACGCTGCCGAAATCGCGCAGGTCGTCCTGGAGGAGAGGGTCCCGGTGGTGACCACCGGCGCCGGCAATCCAGGCAAATATATCCCCGGCTGGAAGGAAGCGGGCATCACGGTGATTCCGGTGATTGCCAGCGTCTCCCAGGCGATTCGTATGGAACGGGCGGGAGCCGACGCGGTCGTAGCCGAGGGCTGCGAGGCCGGCGGCCACATCGGCGAGCTGACCACAATGGCACTGACTCCCCAGATTGTGGACGCGGTGTCCATTCCCGTACTGACCGCCGGCGGCGTGGCCGACGGACGTGGGATCGCCGCCGCCTTTATGCTGGGCGCGGAAGGCGTACAGGTAGGCACCCGTTTCCTGGCCGCCGAGGAGTGCAACATTCACGCCAATTACAAGCAGGCCGTGCTGGACTGTAAGGATATCGGCACCACCGTTACTGGGCGGACCACCGGCAGCCCGGTGCGCTGTATCAAAAATAAGCTGGCCCGGGAAATCGTCGCTATGGAGAAGAAGGCTGGGGCCGACCAGGACGAGATGGAAAAGCTGCTCACCGGATCCCTGCGGGCCGCCGTGGTGGACGGGGACGATAAGATGGGTTCTCTGATGGCCGGTCAGGTGGCGGGTATGATAAACAAAATCCAGCCGGCAAAGGAGATCATCGAAGAAATGTTCGCGGAGACCGCCAAGGTTCTGTCGGGCGCGGCCGGTCTGTTAAAGAATTAAAATCCATACCGCTGTTTAGAGCAATACCCCAAAATACCGAGAAAAGTACGGCGGGCCGGGAATCGCGGGACCAGGTTATAGTCCTTGGACGGGCGGCCGGCCGCTGGACAGAGCGGTTGCGGCTTTCGTCTTCTCCTGTCACTGCTCTTTCCGCCTCCTTTTTCTCATAATGACTGATAACCGCTCTGGACCTTTGTTTGTAACGGCTGTAAGGGAGGATGAATGGTTTGAAAATCGCAGTTTTGTTTTCCGGCCAGGGGGCGCAGAAGCCCGGTATGGGTCTGTCCCTGTATGAAAACAGCGCCGCCGCCAAGGCGGTTTTGGACCGTGCGCCCGAGACGGTGCGCCGGGCCTGCTTTCAGGGAACCGAGGAGGAGCTGGCCCGCACCGAGGTGACCCAGCCCTGTATATACGCCGTGAGCATGGCGGGCTACGCCGCCCTCACCGAGGCCATCGGAGAGGACGCGGTGGCTATGACCGCCGGATTCAGTCTGGGCGAATACGCCGCTCTCACCGCCGCCGGCGTTTTTGACTTTGACGCCGGTATGGACCTGATTACAAAACGGGGCCGGTGGATGGGCCAGGCCGCCCGCCCCGGCGACGGGATGGTCGCCGCCATCGGCAAGCTGGATAAGGTCATGGCCTGCGTGGAGGCGGCCAAGGCCGCCGGTCTGCTTCTTCCGGTCAATTACAACTGCCCCGGGCAGACGGTGGTGGCCGGCGAACAGGCCGCTCTGGAGGCTTTTCTGGCGGCCGCCGCGGAAAACGGCCTGCGGGCGGTGCCGCTGAAGGTGTCCGGCGCTTTCCATACGCCCCTTATGGAGCCGGCGGCGGAAAAAATCGGACGGGCCCTTTCAGAAATATCCCTTGGGCCGCCAAGAATCCCGCTGTACGCTAACGTTACCGGCGAGCCGGCCGCGCCGGACGCCCTGCCAGATCTGATCCGGCGGCAGACCATGAGTCCGGTTCAGTGGGAAACCGCGATACGCAATATGCTGGCCGCCGGCGCCGACCTTTTCATCGAGGTCGGGGTGGGAACCACTCTATGCGGTTTTATGCGGCGGATTGATAAAAACATAAAAACCCTCCATGTGGAGGATGCGGAAAGTCTGAACAATACGATTGCGGAGGTACAAAATGGACGTTAAACTGTTGCAGGGAAAATGCGCCGTCGTCACCGGCGGCAAGCAGGGCATCGGTCGGGAAATCGCCCGTACCTATGCGGAGAACGGGGCCGATGTGGCTGTCATCGATATCAATTTGGACGGCGCGGCCGAGCTGGAGCAGGAGCTTTCCGGTTTGGGCGTAAAGGCCAAGTGCTACGCCTGCGACGTGTCCGATTTTGGAGGCGTGGCCGACATAGTCAAGCAGATTATCGAGGATTTCGGGCAGATTCATCTGCTGGTCAACAACGCCGGCATCACCAAGGACGGTTTGCTGGTGCGTATGAGCGAGGCCGACTTTGATAAGGTTATCGCCGTCAACTTGAAGGGGGCCTTTAACTTTACCCGTCATGTAGGCGCGCATATGTTCCGTAAAAAATTCGGCCGGATCGTCAGCATATCGTCGGTGGTGGGCATCGGCGGTAATGTGGGCCAGGCCAACTACGCCGCCTCCAAGGCCGGGGTTATCGGACTGACCAAAACGGCGGCGAAAGAGCTGGGCGCCAGAGGGGTTACAGTCAACGCCATCGCCCCCGGCTTTGTGCAGACCAAAATGACCGAGGTGCTGCCCGAGGACGTGAAGACCAAAATGGCTTCCGCCATCACCCTGGGCCGCTTGGGAGAGCCCCGGGATATCGCCAATTTGGCACTGTTCTTGGCCAGCGATCTTTCGTCCTACATCACCGGCCAGGTCATTCCGGTAGACGGCGGCATGACCTTTTAGCGGATTTGTTTTTCATTGGGGCGTCGAACTCTTCATAAAAATTCGCAGACCGTATGGATTTTCGCTTGAGCCTTTGGTTGAAGATGGATCTCAGACACTCTGTGGTTTCGGCGCTGCGGCCTCTGCGCCGCTTCCCGCAAGGAACGTTAGAGGAAGGGGCTGGACCTTTGACCAATCGGGACGCTGGTGAGGAGCGCATAGAATCCCTCGCAAAACCTACGCAGAGCGTATAAATTTTTGCACAAAGCGTATGCCTACGACTGAGCGAAGCGACGCTGTGCACGCCGTCATTTGATAAAGATGGAGTTGATTGAAATTGCAGGATAAAAAGCGGGTTGTGGTCACCGGTATGGGCGCGGTTACGCCGATCGGTCACAATGTGGAGGAATTTTGGCAGGGGATTAAGGAAGGCCGGTGCGGCATCGGTCCTATCACCCATTTTGACACAACGGATTTCAAGGTGCATGTGGCGGCCGAGGTCAAGGATTTCGACCCCTCCGCCTGTATCGATAAGCGTGAGCAACGCCGGATGGACCGTTTCTGCCAGTTTGGTATGGCGGCGGCCACCGAGGCCTATGAGGACAGCGGCCTTTCTTCTGATACCATCGGGGAGAATGAGCTGGCCGTTATAACCGGATCGGGTATCGGCGGCCTGCAAACCATCGAGGAGGAAGAGGGCAAGCTGCTGGACCGGGGCCCCTCCCGCGTATCGGCTCTGATGATTCCCATGATCATCAGCAACATCTTAAGCGGCAATATCGCCATCAAGTATAAGGCCAAGGGCGAGTGCCATTGTATCGTTACGGCCTGCGCCAGCGGCACCCATGCCATCGGCGAGGGCTACCGGCTGATCCAGGACGGACGGGTCAAGGCGGTGATCGCCGGCGCGGCCGAGGCCACCATTACGCCTCTGGCCATCGCGGGCTTCAGCAACATGAAGGCCCTTTCCACCAGGGAGGACCCCGCCAACTGCTCCACCCCCTTTGATAAGGACCGGGACGGTTTCGTCATGGGCGAGGGCGCGGGTATGCTGATCCTGGAGGAATACGAACACGCCAAGGCCCGGGGCGCCCGGATTTACGGCGAGATCGTAGGCTTCGGCTCCTCCTGCGACGCTTACCATATCACCCTGCCCGACGAATCGGGGGAGGGCGCGGCCAGCGCCATGCGTATGGCCCTGTCGGATGCGGGCATCCGCCCTGAGGAAATGTCCTATATCAACGCCCACGGTACCAGCACCCCGCCCAACGACGCTATGGAAACCGCCGCTATCAAGCAGGTTTTCGGACAGGCGGCCTATCAGATTCCAGTGTCCTCCACTAAAGGACACACCGGCCATATGCTGGGCGCGGCCGGGGCTGCGGAATCGGTGATCTGCATCAAGGCCCTGGAGGAGGGCTTCGTACCGCC
>JAAVYX010000217.1 GCA_022791355.1 Clostridiales bacterium
CAAAGCGGCTATTATACCCGACGGATGGCCCCACGCGCGGAGCGCGGGGACGCCAAATTACCACACGGACGGCCCCAAGAAGCACTTGGCTTTGGCGGTAAACCGTACAAAGCTCAAAAAGCTTATTATAAGAATATGCGTGCGAAAGAGCAAAATGCCTTGCGCACGCGGCGTACGGACATCAAAAAGGAGGCTTCTCTATGAAAGCGCTGTTTATTGGAGGCACGGGCGTTATCAGTATGGAGATCACCCGGCTGCTGGCGGCCGACCCCGCATGGGAACTCTATCTGCTCAACCGGGGGAATCGAGCCAATCTGCCGGCGGGCGTTCAGCTCATCCAGGCGGATATCCACGACGCGGACGATGTGGAGCGAAAGCTGGCGGGAATGCGGTTCGACCTGGCGGCGGATTTCATTGCCTTTACCCCGGCGGATATCGAAAGGGACCTGCGGCTTTTCCGCGGACGTGTGGGCCAGTACATTTTTATCAGCTCGGCCTCGGCCTATCAAAAGCCCCTGTCCCACTATCTGATCACCGAAAGCACCCCTCTATCCAATCCCTTCTGGCAGTACTCCCGGGACAAAATCGCTTGCGAGGAACGGCTGATGCGGGCCTATCGGGAGGAGGGCTTTCCGGCTACCATCGTGCGGCCCAGCCACACCTACGGAGAGAAGGCCCTGCCGGTGGCCTTCCACGGCAGAAAGGGTTCCTGGCAGGTTCTCAAACGCATGCTGGAGGGAAAGCCGGTCATCGTTCCCGGGGACGGGTCCTCCCTATGGACCGTGACCCATGCCGCCGATTTCGCCAAGGGCTTTGCGGGACTGATGGGCAACCTGCACGCCGTCGGAGAGGCGGTGCAGATCACCTCGGACGAGAGCCTGACCTGGAATCAGATTCACAGCGTTATCGGCAGGGCGCTGGGAGTGGAGCCGGTCGTTCGTCACATCGCCACCGACTTCCTCGCCGCCTGCCGGCCTGAACTGACCGACGGGTTGACCGGCGATAAGTCTCACACGGTGGTCTTTGACAACGGGAAGCTCAAAAGGCTGGTTCCCGGCTTTCAAGCCGCCATCCGGTTTGACCAGGGCGCGCCGCAGGCGCTCTCCCACATTCTGGACACCCCCGCTCTCCAACAGTCCGACCCGGCTTTCGACGCCTGGTGCGATCGGGTTATCGAGCTGTACGACGGGGCCCTGGCGGCGGCCCGGCAGATATCCTATGGGACGGACGAGCCGGTCTAGCTTCTAACCGCTTTTGAAGCAAGCTGAGAACAGGAGGGGACAAAGGGTAAAACGCGGGGGAAGATACGTATGCGGCGCAGTACGCCGCACCGGGCCGCGAGGGCTCCTATCCCAAAGCCTTCCAACACCTTTGGCCGCCTCCCTCGTTTTTCTCAGAAAAGATTTTTCCTTTTCGGGGGCGACGGGGGCTTTACCCCTTTCCCCGCCGCCTTCCCTGCATGGCAGGCAAAAACTTTTATTATAAACTTTTCTGTTGTTAGCTTTTGGACAAGCAGTAAAAACGCGCTGGAAAAAATCCAGCGCGTTTTCCGCTCTTTTTACGCTTCGCCGTAGCCCTGGGGATTGTTTTTCTGCCACCGCCAGCTGTCCTCGCACATGCGGTCGACGGTGTAGCGGGCCTCCCAGCCCAATACCCGTTTCGCCTTATCCACGTCGGCGTATACCGTGGCGGGATCGCCCGGCCGGCGGTCTACAATTTTATAGGGAATCCGCACGCCCGAAGCCTTCTCAAAGGCGGCTACCAGCTCCAATACGCTGCATCCCTTGCCGGTGCCCAGGTTCACGGCGTCGCAGCCGGTATGGGACAGGGCCCATTCCACCGCCTTGACATGACCCACGGCTAAATCCACTACATGGATATAATCCCGCACGCCGGTGCCGTCCGCAGTGGGATAGTCGCTGCCGAAGACCTGCAATTGGGGCAGACGGCCTACCGCAACCTGGGAGATATAAGGCATGAGATTGTTGGGAATGCCCTTGGGGTCCTCCCCAATCGTGCCGCTCTCATGGGCGCCGATGGGGTTGAAGTAGCGCAGCAGACTGACGCTCCAGCCCGCGTCTGCCTGACAGATATCCCGCAGGATCTCCTCGATGAACAGCTTGGTACGGCCGTAGGGATTGATGGCGCCAAGGGGCATATCCTCAGTCAGGGGCATTTTTTCGGCCACGCCGTAAACCGTTGCGGAGGAGCTGAAGACAATCCGTTTGACCCCGCATTCCGCCATCACCCGGCACAGACAGAGGGTGCCGCCGATATTGTTGTCATAGTATTCCAACGGAATCTGACAGGACTCGCCTACCGCCTTGAGACCGGCAAAATGGATGACGGCCTGCACCTCGTTCTCCTGAAAGATGGCGCGGAAGGCCTTCTCGTCCCGTATGTCGGCCTTATAGAATTTGACCGGCTTGCCGGTAATCGCCTCCACCCGCCGCAGAACCTCCTCCTTGCTGTTGCAGAGATTATCGGCCACAATCACGTCATAGCCTGCTTTTTGCAGCTCCACACAGGTGTGGCTGCCGATGTATCCGGCGCCGCCGGTAATCAAAATCGCCATTGCCGTTCGTCCCCTTTTCCATAATTTCCATGTTGCAAAGCCAGCGTGTGTTTTCATACCAGAAAATACAGATTCTGGTTCAGATAGGGTCGGCTTGGAGAAAAAAGCGGGATCAGCCAGCCGTTCCGCGAGGATTTTCGGCCTTGAAAACGACCCTATATGAGCAAAAACGTTTTTTGGCATGTAAAACATACTTTAAGATAATAATAGTACGCGCCGCAGCTTTTTGTCAATCCCCGCGGAAACGCGCCCTTTTCCTTTTACGCTGACAAATGATAGCTTATGCCATTCTTCATGCATAATCACAGGTTTGTCCTTAATATATATGCTTTGCCGTGCAAAGCAAAATTTTTGCGAAGCCCTCGATGGGCTGAGCGAAAATCTATCTGATTTCACGCAAACTTTCGCCTCCGATGTTATCGTCCAAACGGTCGTCGGTCTGCGTAAAACCAAATCGCTCATAAAAACGTCTTGCCCTGCCGTTTTCCTCCAGAACCCATAAAAAAATCTGTGTATACCCCAATTTTTTCAATTCCATAACAACGCGTTCCAAAAGAATCTTCCCATACCCCTTTCCCATATAAGCAGGCAGCAGGTATATGGAAATAACTTCGCCCCAATCGTTCAGCCGTTCCAATCGCGACCGGCCGAAGCTACTCGTTCCCACAATTTTGTCATTGTCCGTACAAACCAATGTTTTGCGGTCTGGACGGTCCAGCTTTGACGCCCATCGTCCCTCTGGAATAGCGTCGAGATAGTCCTGCGGTATGATACCGTTATAGGCGTATTTCCAGCTTTGTTCATAAACCCTGCTGATCGCCGTTGCGCTGTCAGTAGGCATGACGTATCGAAGTTCCATGATACCCGCCTCTGCTAATCGTATATATGGGGTTATTCTATCATGTGCGCAACATGCGGTAGAATTGGCATCCGCTGGGCCATAAATCTGGTAAAACAACCGCTTTGCGGTCATCTTATCATGTGCGCAGCGCATGATAAAATTTGGCATCCCCGCGCTCCGCGCGTGGGGCCATCCGTTGGATAAAATAACCGCTTTGCGGTTATTTTATCATGGATATCCCCATAATGCAATATGCGATGATACCGTCGATTGCCGAAAGCCGCTCTCCTCCGCGCAAAAGGGAAGGGCCTTCTTTTTTATTAGTATACCGAAGTCGGCCCCAAAGATGCGCGCAAAATAGGCATTATGGCAAAAGTCCGCGCTGGAACTTGCCCTATGCGACCTTTTTCGCTATAATAAAAATCAACGGCCGCGCCGCTGTTTTTACGGCATACGCCTTATGAAGCGGGCAGGCCATAGAATTTGAAGCCGCCGGCGGTACGCCGGAATGGCCTTTGGCCATTCGCTTAGACGGGCCGCGGAGAAATCTATCAACAAGAATACGGCCATGCGATCCGTCCAATCGCGATAAGCGCTCCCCCCCCCCCGCTGAAAACAGCCGTCCGGCGGGGAAAAACAAACGCCGCAGCGGCAGCGGCGGGAAGGATTATGTTATGAACGACACCTATCAGAGTCCCCTCTGCTCCCGATATGCCAGCCCTGAAATGCAGCGCCTGTTTGGGAGCGACATGAAGTTTACCACCTGGCGGCGGCTGTGGGTCGCCCTGGCCGAGGCCGAAAAGGAGCTGGGACTTCCCATCACCGACCAACAGCTCGATGAGCTCAAGGCCCATGTGGAAGATATCAATTACGATGTGGCTATTGCCCGGGAAAAAGAGGTCCGGCACGACGTAATGTCCCACGTCTACGCCTACGGGCAGCAGTGCCCCTCCGCCAAGGGTATTATTCACCTAGGCGCCACCTCCTGCTATGTGGGAGACAACACCGATATCATCGTCATGACC
>JAAVYX010000218.1 GCA_022791355.1 Clostridiales bacterium
TGCCGTGCTCCGCGCCCTTGCCGGTGCCCACCATGATGGCTGTGGGGGTAGCCAGTCCCAGGGCGCAGGGACAGGCGATGACCAGCACCGATACAAAGGTGTTCAGCACAAAGGAAAAATCCTTGCCGGCCAGGGCCCAGCCCCCGGCCGACAGAATGGCTATAGCCAGCACGATGGGGACGAACCAGCCCGACACCACGTCGGCCAGCTTGGCGATGGGGGCTTTTTTCCCCTGGGCGTCCTCCACCAGCTGAATGATCTTGGATAGGGCGGTATCCTTCCCTACCCTAGTCACCCGGCATTTGAGCAGGCCCTCGCCGTTGATGCTGCCGCCGGTAACCTGGGCGCCGGCCGTCTTTTCCACCGGCATGCTTTCCCCGGTGAGCATGGACTCGTCCACCGACGAGACCCCCTCCAGCACCTGTCCGTCCACGGGGATGGAGCCGCCGGGACGCACCAGCACGGTCATCCCCGGCTCCAGCCAGTCCAGCGGGATTTCCTTTTCGACGCCCTCTTGGTCGACGATAAAGGCGGTTTGCGGCCGCAGGTTCATCAGCTTTTGGATGGCCTCGGAGGTTTTCCCCTTGCTCAAAGCTTCCAGGTATTTGCCCAGCATGACCAGGGTGACCACCACCGCCGCCGATTCAAAGTAGAGGGACATGACATAGGAAGAATCGCCGGCGGCGATTTTATAAAGGGCGTACAGGCTGTACAAAAAGGCGCTGCCCGTGCCGATGGCCACCAGGGTGTCCATATTGGGCGCGGCGTGAAAAAGCGACTTAACCCCCCGTGTGTAAAAGGTATAGCCGCAGGCTACCACCGGAAGGGTCAGGACCAGCTGGACGACCCCGAAGGTCACAGGGGCGTGATGAGGGTCCATGAAGCCGGGGATGGGCAGACCCAAAACCGGGAACATATGGGACATGGCCAGGTAGAGCACCGGCAGAGCGAAGACGGCGGCGATCAGCAGCCGGCGCTTCATCCCCTTGCGCTCCTTTTCCCCCTGGCCGGCCGCCGCCTTTTCCTCCGCCTCGCCGGCCGGCTGGGCGGTAAACCCGGCCTTTTCCACCGCCGCCGTCAGGTCGTGGAGGGTCAGGCGGCCGGGATCGTACTCCACCGCCGCCCGGCCGGTGGTCAGGTTGACCGCCGCGGATTTTACCCCCTCGAGCCGGGAAAGCACCTTTTCGGTCCTCGCCGAGCAGGCCGCGCAGGTCATGCCCGAAATCAACAGGTCGGCCCGCCGCCAGTCTACGTCCTCGGCCAGGCCGAAGCCGGCCTTTTCCACCGTCTGCCGCAGGGTCTGCAAATCTATCTTGCTTTCATCCAGCTTAAGCGCCGCCTTTTCGGTGGCCAGGTTTACTTGGCAGCTTTCCACGCCGTCCAGCCGGGAGAGAACCTTTTCCACCCGGGCCGAACAGGACGCGCAATGCATGCCGGTGATTCGATAGGTTTTGCTTTCCACGGTTTTCACTCCTTTTCATTCGTCTTTTTATTATCATTTTTTTAATTGGGCGGGGGCATGTCGGATTCTTTCTGTCTTTATTTCATATAGCGCGGGGCAGATTTCTTTTTTTCTTAGTAAGCGGAAGGTTTCGCGCCAGGTGTACGATTGTTATTCCTCCCATACCGAAGCGAGAGAGCGGCAGACAGTCAAAGGGCAAGCGGAGGCTCCCCCTAACCTAAGTCTAAACCGGCTTAGATTAGAGCTACGAGAATAAATGGAATCACCGATTCGCCAGCAGAGAGAAGAAGCTGACAGCGGCGGCTAGCGGGAAACAATAGGGAAGCGGCCAGCGGCTGAGGGGAAGAGAAAAGAGTAAATACAAAACTTCCGGAGAGGCGCCCCGTAGGGTGCGAATCCAGAGGGCGAACCCTCTATGTCGTTCAGGAAGGGGCCGGAGGGAATCCCGTCGAAAGGATTGCCAAGGGCGCGCCTTTTGCATCCTTTTCTTGGCGTGAAGAAAAGGGACGCGCCTCGCGGTCAGATTTTGGCGTATTCACAAAAGGAAATCCGGCGCGAAACCTCTATCCCTTTCATGCCGCGAAACCTCGACCCCAAATTATAAAAGAAAAAGATTTTCCGCCGCTTGCCATAAAGTTTGCATATGCTTACCGATAGTATACCCTATCCCGCTGGAAAAGTCATGCTTTTTGGACCATCTTTTCAGAAATGTCGGATTCTTTTCTGCCAGGCCTTTATCATTTTATCTATTTTATTCCATAAACGCCTCTCAAACCATGGTCCAAGGACCAAAGAAAGCCAATCCGGCAAAAGAAAAACCAGCTATTAACATAGACAAATCGTTTTTTCTCCTGTATAATAGCGATGCACACGCAACAGGGCGCGATTCGTCCCTTTAGGCGGATTGCTAAAACGGTATGTGCCTCCGGCCGCTGGAGAGAGCGCGGCCGAAAATACAATAAAAGGAGCTATGCAGAGTGAAAAAAGGATTTCTGAAAAAATTCCTGAGCGCCGCCCTTTCGGCCGCCATGCTGACGACGGTTACCCCCGCCATGCTGGCCGGCGCGGAAGACGGCGCGGTGGAGAATGTGCTGGGGCTTACCTGGCTGGACGGGGACTCGTGGGTTTCAGGCACCCTTCCCGAATGGGCGCGGAACGCTACCGATGAGGAAAAGCAGGCGACCATCGACGCGATCAACCGGGAGTATCTCCGGCAGGCCGAGGCCGGATACGACCTGGGAGAAGGCGAAGGAGATAACAACGGCCTCTCCTCCTACAGCGATATGGTCATCGTCCAGTTTAAGGGCGGCGACAACGTGACCAGCCCCTGGGACGCCAATCGGAAATGGGGCGCTATCATCGCTCCCTTCCCGGGCATGGCCTTCTCCATTACGGGCAAAATGGCTGCCCGGTGGGACTACCGGCTGCCCATCGGCAACGCGGTGGAATGGACCGACCCCGGCAACGGTCAAACCAATACCTGGCAGATGTTTTATAATACCGAGACCTTTATCGGCGCCGGCTCCGCCAACGGCACAAACTGGGGCTTTGCGCCCGGCAGCACCCTGAAGAACAACGACCTCGTAGAGGCCATGGTGAAGGCCTACGCTCAGAGCGCCTACTACAATGCGGACTTTAAAAGGCCCCATAATCTTGGACTGCTGCAAGATAACGCCAAGATAGACGCGGCTACCGGCATTGTCTATCAGGAGTTTTTCGGCAACGATTCCACCGGCACAGCCCCCAACCGCAAGGACACCGAGCAGCACAAATGGGGCGTTTCCTACATGGTGGCGCCCAGCGCGGACGCTTCCGAGGTCTTTATCGTAACCGACAAGATCATGACGGCCTGGGGAACCACCTGGAACGGCGCCGACCGGTTTTCCGTAACCGGCGCGCCTGTCGCCAATCAGGTGACCGACGAGGAGGGCAACGTCTCCCAGCTCTTTGAGAAGGCCCGGATTACGGTGGCGGCCGACGGCGCCGTTACCATTCAGAGTACCGACAACAGTCTGCAAAACTTCGCTATTGAGGGCGGCGTCACCTTTGCGGACGGCAACGACATCACGGTTGTGATGGAGACCGGTACGGATGTGACCAAGCTGACAACCTCTTTTGATATTGACGAGAAGGCCACTGTCACGCCCGAGGCCGGCGAGACCGATTTCACCAATCCCGTAACCTACACCGTTACTGCCGAAAACGGCGACCAGGCTACCTATACGGTAACCGTTCAGGTGGCTCCCGCGGAGCCTGCGGCCGCCGATAAGGAAGCCGCCGAAAAGGTGGCCGCCGCTATCGAGGCTCTGCCCGCCGAAGACCAGCTTTATCTGAACGACCGCGCAGAGGTACAGGCCGCCCGAGCGGCTTACGAGGCCCTGACCCCCATGCAGCGGTATTTGGTGACCGGGCTGGATAAGCTGGACGACGCTGAAAAGGCCATCGCCGCGCTGGAAGCCAATCCTCTGCGGGTCACCATGGTGGGCGACAGCATTACCGAGGGCGTGGGCGCGACCGTCACCTCCAAAAACTACGTTTCCCAGACCCAGAAGCTTTTAGGCAGCGAATTTACCGTATTCAACGCCGGCGTCAGCGGCAAGACCCTGATGAGCACCCCCGAGGCCTACACCAGCACCGGCCGCTACACCGAGGGCAAAAACTTTGCGCCCGATGTGGTGACCATCATGCTGGGCACCAACGACGGTAAGGACCGGTACTGGGGCCTCGGCAGCGCCGACCAGTACAACGCCGCTCAGTTTGAGCGGGAGCTGACCGAGCTAATCAACGTATACCGCGCTCTGCCCTCCAAGCCGGTGGTCATGGTGGCCACGTCTCCCACAGTCTACGGCAAGCGGGTAGACACCATCGACGACGCCTATGTATCCCAGATCATCCAGGTGCAGAAAAAGGTAGCCGCTGACATGGGCTGCCCGGTAATCGACATCAACGCCTACACCAAGGAGCACGAGAACTGGTTTACCGACGGCGTACATCCCAACGATACCGGACACACCGAAATGTCCAAGGAATTTGCCAAGGCCGTAGCGCAGGTGAACAAGGCCGCTCTGTCCTCCATTCAGGTGGGCGACGAGACCATTGCGCTGGAGGAAGGCGTGTACGACTACACCGTCAAGGTTTCCGCCGACGATGAGCTTCCCGCCGTTACCGCTCTGGGCGCCAACGGCGCCCAGGTGACCGTTGAGCAGGACGGCGAGGGCGAGCTGCCCCTGAACGTTACCATTACGGTTATCAGCAAGAACGGCAACTACAAGAGCGTTTATACCCTCACGCTGGAAGTGGGCGAGGATATCGTTCCCGGCGACATGGACGGCAACGGAGCAGTTAACATCCAGGATGTAATGGAAGCCTGTAAGGTGCTGGCCCGGCAGTCGGCCGGCAAGGCCCCCACGGAAGACGAGATGAAGCGGGGCGACCTGGACGGCGACGGGAAAGTCACCATTACGGACGTAATGGAAATCTGTAAGATTCTGGCCCGGCAGGCCTAAGTCCTTATTTTAGCCGGCTTTAAAGCAAAGCCCCGGCCCGTTTTGGGCCGGGGCTTTCTCTACGGATGATTGTACCGTCTACCTTCAAGGGCCGATACGTTTTTTATGAGGGAAAACCACGCAAGCCGCGTTATCTTCGCCCTCCAAATCCGAGAACGCTGCCAGCCCTCATTTTGGCCCCTGTACGAGCCGCCCTTTAGGCGGTTGCCGAACGCATTTGTCCCTTGTCAGTCGATGAATGGGCCGTCCGATTTTGAGCGCGCCCCTAATGAAGGGAAGCCGGCGGTCCTTCCGGTCCCGTTTCGGCTTATCGCAGGGGGCCCGCCGTCAACGCCTGGAGACGGCCGGCTTGAGACCAAAAGCCTTTCAAATTTGGCAGACCGCAGTAAAGATATAGCGATTCGCTTGCGCCCCGCGAAACCGTGCGGCTGCTTTCGGGACCGACGGCAAAGTTTTCGCGCCCCATAGTATGGCAGGCGGCCAGCAAAAACAGCCCCTGGATCATGCGGCGAACATGATCCAGGGGCTGCCGGCGTTTGTCAGCCCTTTTCATTAAAGGCGACCTGAAAGGAACCGGGCGCGTCGCCGTCTCCGCCGCCTTCCAGGCGGATACAGGTAAAGGCGTCGTAGAGAAAATCATTGAAACGCAGGGTAAGGGTCACCGTCTCCGCGCCGGCGGCGTCTCCCGGCGCAGTCAGCAGCGAAAAATCATTTTGCCGTTCCAGCAGCCCCCGGTCAAAAAGGTCGGGACGGGCCGCCACCCGGCCGAACAGCTCGCCTTTTTCGGCTTCTTTATCACTGATTACACCCTTTAAGACAAGCTGATAGTCCAGCTCCTTCCATCCGCCCTCTCTGTTCAGCGCGAGGGAAAGCGTATAATAGTAAAGCCGGAAATTGTCGGCCCGCACCTCTTCGGGCTGGATAAGGCCGGTTTCGGTATCGTAAAGAGCGGTGAAGGTCCTGGGCGCGTACAGGACGATTGTTTGCCTGTCTCCCTCCATAGAGGAAGCGCAGGGTACTGTAAGCACATCCAGCCGCCGCAGGTTCTTGGCCCGTCCGTCCACGCTGCACAAGGCCAGCGTGATACAATGCTCCCCCTCGGATACATAGGGATTACGGGCCTCAAAGACCCCGTCCTCCGGCTGAAGCAGCGCTGCGGCCGCAGGGTAGTCCTGTCGGAAATCGGCGTTCCAGGCCATGGGCTGCTTCTCGAGCTCTAGGCGGAACCGGTATAGCTCCTCGTCGGCCGCCATGGCCTCGTCGGCGGGCGCTTCCGCCTTATCCGTCTGACGTACATCCCGGAAGCCGCCGGCCGTATAGTCAAATTGGGAACGGACCCGGCCGGGCTGGCTGACCAGAACCCACAGGACAAAAAGGGCGACCAGCAGAGTAGTCAGGGCAAAAAAGATATTGGAGAAAAGCCGCCTGCGCGGACTCATTTCCCGATCGAAGGGATTGGCTTTGGACATCTGTCTTACCTCCTGTTCCTGCGCCGGCAAATGACGACAGCCTGACGGCCGGATCGAATATATTACGCCCTTGGCCGACGCCTGCGGATAACCTTGGCCGACGCCTGCGGATAA
>JAAVYX010000023.1 GCA_022791355.1 Clostridiales bacterium
GAAGGGGTCGCGCCTCGCGATATGGTATTGGTGTATTCCGATAAGGATACCTGGCGCGAAACCTCACGCTCAGCCAAAAAAGAAAAAGAAAATCTGGCGCGAAACCTCCCTCTCAACTAAACATAAGAAAAAGAAACCTCCCACCAAACGAAAAAAACAAAAACAAAAAACCGCCCCCGTTGCGTAAAAAAGCGCACCGGAGGCGGCCTCTAAGCCGCGGTTCCACTCCCATTTATCCCTCAAAAAGCCGATAACGAAGCCACCCGTGCGGGGATACTTTTCTTCCCCCCGCAGGCTGGCGGGCGCACTTCACCGGCCCGGCGCGAAAACCCTTCCAGTCTCTGGGGTTTTCTCCCTGTCCGCCTGTCCTTCCGGCTACTTTTCCCGCGTCCAAGCCTTTTACCTATTTCTTATATTATAACGGCTTTTATCCGTTTGTCCACACCTTTTTGCCATTACTTTTTCGTATCCACGAATTTGGCGTTATCCACCATGTAAATGACGCCGGAAACCACCGTCAGCAGGCCGGAAAGGATGAGGACGGCCGAATAAGCCCACCGCAGCAGGGGCGCCGCCCCGGCCGGCAGAAGTTCAAAGCTCAGCAGGTACTCCACTGTCAATACCAAAATGATACCGGCCATTTGGCTCACCGTTTTCGCCTTGCCCCAGATGTTGGCGGCGATGACCTTACCCGAGCTGGCCGCCGACAGGCGCAGAGAGGTGACCAAAAACTCCCGGGTCAGCACCAGCATGGTAATCCAGGTGATCCCCCAGCCCAGTCCCAGCTGGATAAAGCCCAGAAAGGCGGCGGTGGTCAGCATCTTATCGGCCAGCGGGTCCATGAACTTGCCAAAATCGGTGATCATATTGTATTTGCGGGCCAGCTTGCCGTCGATGAGATCGGTCAGGGAGGCGGCGATAAAGACCAGCAGGGCCGCCAGATAATGATGGGGAAAGGGGATGAGCAGCAGGGCCAGAAAAACCGGCGCCATGATGATCCGCAGAATGGTCAGCTTATTAGGCAGATTCATACTTCTCGACCTCGTTTCTTATCCGCGCCCAGGGCGCGGCGGGCGGCCCTATTCGGCCAGCTCGCCCAACAAATCGTATTCCAGGGTGTCGTTGATACGTACCTTTACAAATTCCCCGATGACCAGCGGCCGGGGGGACAGGAAGAAGACCTTGCCGTCCACCTCGGGCGCGTCGGCGGCCGAACGGCCGAAATAGCATTTGATGTAATCGTCGTACCCCTCGATGAGGACCTCCAGGGTCCGGCCAATTTTCTCCTGGTTTTTCTGATTTGCAACGGTCAGCTGATCGTTCATGATCAGCTCCATCCGGTCCCGCTTCACCTGCTCCTCCACCTGGCCGGGGAAGGCGGCGGCGGGGGTATCCTCCTCGGCCGAATAGGCGAAGCAGCCCAGCCGGTCGAACCGCTGCTCCTGCACGAAACCGGCCAGCTCCTCGAACTGCTCCTCGGTCTCCCCGGGAAAACCGGTAATCAGGGTGGTGCGCAGGGTAACGCCGGGCAGCTTCCGGCGGATTTTATCCAGCAGAGCGGACAGGCTCTCCCGGTCGCCGGTGCGGTTCATCCGGCGCAGGATTTCGCCGTTACAGTGCTGCAAGGGGATGTCCAGATAAGGCAGGACCTTTTCCTCGGCCGCCATGACCTCCAGCAGCTCGTCGGTGATCCGGTCGGGATAGGTGTAGAGCATCCGGATCCAATGGAGCCCCGGGATTTTACACAGCTCGCCCAGCAGCTTGGGCAGGGCGGGTTCGCCGTAGAGGTCCTCCCCATACCGGGTGGTGTCCTGGGCGACCAGGATCAGCTCCTTTACCCCGGCCGCCGCCAGGCCCGCGGCCTCCTCCAGAACCTTTTCCAGGGTCCGGCTGCGAAAACGGCCCCGGATCATGGGGATGGCGCAGTAGGTACAGCGGTTGTCGCAGCCGTCGGCCAGCTTTAAGTAGGCTGTATAGGGCGGGGTGGTGAGCATCCGGGGCGCGTCCAGGTCCAGGGACTCCTTGGGGCCGTAGGCGTTTTCCCCTTTTCCCCCCACCGCCTCCTCCACGATGGAGACGATTTTGTCGTTGGCCCCCAGTCCCACCACCACGTCGACCTCGGGAATCTCGGCGGTGATATCGTCCCGGTACCGCTCGGCCATACAGCCGGTGACGATGAGGGCCTTCAGCTTACCGGTCTTTTTGTAGACGGCGGCCTCCAGGATGTTCTCAATAGCCTCGGCCTTGGCGTCCTCGATAAAGCCGCAGGTGTTGACCAGAATCGCGTCGGCCTCGGCCTCCACGGGTGTGATCTCCATGCCGGCGGCCGACAGGGCGGCCAGCAGCTGCTCGGCGTCCACCTGATTTTTGGGGCATCCCAGGGATACCATTCCTACTTTTATGGCCATTCTGTTTCTGCATCCTCCCTATAGTCGTATGTATCGGCTTCTTCTCGCAGAACGGTTTTAATGTCGGAAAAAGCAAAGCCTTTGCGGGCGAGACCGGCCACGGCCCGGCGAACGCCCTTTTCACTGGTCAAATCCCGGGCGTACTTCTGCCGCAGGACCGCCCGAATCTGTTCCTTTGGATCGGGAGCCAGGGCGGCCGCGGCCTCCTCGGCCAGCTCCCGGTCGATCCCCTTGGCCGTCATCTGGTAAACGGCCTGCTTGACCGACACCCGTTTGACCTCCAAAAGCTGCCGGGCCAAGTACCCGGCGTATCGCCGGTCGTCGATCAGGCCGGTTTCGGCCATACGGCGGGCGGCGGCCCCGGCCGCCTGTTCTCCAAACTCCCGCTGGAGCTTATCGGCCAACTCCTTCTCTCCGTAATCCCGGCGGGAAAGCAGCCAGAGGGCCTTGGACCGGGCTCTCGTCCCGGCCGATTCGGCCACCAGAGCGGCCAGCGCCGCCTCGTCAAGCTCCATGCCGGGCTTCAGCCCTTTACGCATACAGAGCTCCCCGTCCAGCAGCAGCTTGGGGTCCCCCTCCGGCTCCTCCCCCTTTTGCCGGGGGCGGGGAGATTCCACCATAACCCCCTCCAAAAAGGTCAGGTCCGGAAAGGGCGTAAGGCCAAGGGCCGAAAGAGACCTCCGGCGCTTGGCCACGCTTATAATTTTCATATCGTCTTATCAGTCGTCCACCGCCACGTCGATGTTGACCTTGGAGGCGGGCTTGGCGGCCGGTTTGGACGCCGGTTTCGCCGCCGGCTTTTCCACAGGGGCCGGCGGCTCGGCCCCTTCCTCCTCCTCGGGCTGGCCGGCGGGCGTCAACAGCTTATCCATAATTTTCCCCTCGATCTCGGCGGCCAGCTCCCTATTGTCGGCAAAAAGCTGCTTTACATTGTCCCGGCCCTGGGCCAGACGGGTATCCCCATAGGAGAACCAGGCCCCCGAACGCCGGATGACCTCGGCCTTGAGTCCCAAATCCACCAGCTCTCCCTCCCGGGATATACCCTTGCCGTACATAATGTCGAACTCTGCCTCTCTGAAGGGGGGCGCCACTTTGTTCTTGACCACCTTGACCCGAGTATGGTTGCCCAGCATCTCGCCGTTTACCTTGATGGCTTCGGTGCGGCGGATATCCATCCGGACGCTGGCATAGAACTTGAGGGCCCGGCCGCCGGGAGTGGTTTCGGGGTTGCCGAACATGACCCCCACCTTCTCGCGCAGCTGGTTGATAAAGATGGCCACGCAGTTGGACTTGGAGATAGCGCCGGCCAGCTTGCGCATGGCCTGGGACATGAGACGGGCCTGGAGGCCCACATGGGCGTCGCCCATTTCGCCCTCGATTTCGGCCCGGGTTACCAAGGCGGCAACCGAGTCCACCACCACCACGTCGATGGCGTTGGAACGGATGAGGGCCTCAGTGATTTCCAGAGCCTGCTCGCCTGTGTCCGGCTGGGAGACCAACAGGGAATCGATATCCACCCCCAGCTTGCTGGCGTATACCGGGTCTAGGGCGTGCTCCACGTCGATAAAGGCGGCCTCGCCGCCGGCCTTCTGGGCCTCGGCTACGATGTGCAGGGCCACGGTAGTCTTACCGGAGGACTCCGGGCCGTAGATTTCCACGATACGGCCCCGGGGTACGCCGCCGATGCCTAGGGCCATGTCCAATCCCAGGGAGCCGGTGGGGATGTGCTCCACGTTCATGCTCTGGTTCTGGCCCAGCTTCATGACCGCCCCCTTGCCAAACTGCTTTTCAATCTGCGCCAGGGCGGTCTCCAGCGCCTTTTTCTTATCCACCATTTTATGTATCATCCTTTCACCCGGCGGCGCAGGCCGCCGGAATCCATATCCATGTTTGTTCGGGACCATCCGCAGGGCGTGTTCGTTTCCCACGTCTCAGTCCGGCCAAGAGAAAACCCGCCGGCAAGGCGTACGAGTCCTCCGCAAAAATGATAGGGGCGCGTATAGATTTTCGTGAGGGGCTTTAGCGCCTTGCATTGCCAGGTCCCGGTCTGGCCGTTGGCCAGACCTCTACAAGGCATCCCTTGCGGGAAGCAATGTAGAGGCGCGTGAGCGCCGCGGTCGCTAGGTAGAGGGGCTTTAGCACTGGGTAGAGGCACTTTAGTGCTGGGACGCTAGACGCCAGAACGTCCTTTGGACGTTCATATAGATGCCCCGCAGAGAAATCTATGTTTTGTCTTGCAACGCAAAATTTTAGCGAAGTCCTCTAGCACCTTGCGAAGCAAGGCGTCCCTTGCAGGAAGCAACGAACATCCTTTGGATGTTCGTATAGATGGGTTGAGCGAAAATCTATGGTTTTGCGATGTGTGTATTATACCATAGGCGCAAGCCTATGGTATAATTTGGCATCCGCTGGGCCATCCATCCGGTATAATGTCCGCTTTGCGGACATTATACCATGTGCGTAAGCGCATGGTATAATTGGCATCCGCTGGGCCATTCGTCAGGTATCACAATCACTCTGCGGTTATTATATCGGAAAACCCCTTTTCTTTCAATAGGGCAGAGGGGATAATGTCCCAACAATCACCCTATCGATACCGGACAGATCGGGCAGGGCCGTTACGTTCTCTAAGCCCGCCCTGCGGAAGAGGGCCTGCACCTGGACCGACTGGCCGACGCCGACCTCCGCCAGCAGGGACCCGCCCGGCCGCAGACAGTCCAGCCAAAGGCCGCAGATGGCCCGGTAGAAATCCAGACCGTCGGCCCCGCCGTCCAGGGCCACGGACGGCTCCCAGCCCACCTCCCGGTCCAGCGCGGACAGGTCGGCGGCAGGAATGTAGGGCGGGTTGGAGAGGATCAGATCGAAAGGAGCCGGCGGTTCTTTTGGAATGCTTGATTCTCGCGGAACGGCCGGTTCCTTTAAAACAGTCGATTTCTCTAGAACTGATTCCTCCAGGACGGCCGATTCTGCTAGCGCAGTCGATTCCTCCAAGACGGCCGGGGCATACAGAGCGGTCGAATCGTCAAAGGCCGTCGCGTTATGATGCGCAGGCGGATTCATCAGAACCGTCGGATTGCTGGGACGGACGGGTTGTCGAAGGACGGCCGGGCCGTCGAAGAGATCGCCGGCAACGGCCCGGACCGCCGCGCCGCTGCGCCGGATGTTCCGCTGAAGATAAGAAAAAGCCGCGGGGGACTTTTCCAGCGCCACGGCCTGACAGCCGGAATGGTTCCGGGTCATCGCAACCGCGATACAGCCGCTGCCGGCGCACAGGTCCAAAACCCGGCAGGGCCGGCCGGCCGGCAGACGGGCTAGGGCGGCCTCCACCAGCAGCTCGGTGTCCGGCCGGGGGATGAGGACTCCTTCCCCTACGTAAAAGGGCAGGCCGTAAAATTCCCATTCCCCCAGGATATACTGAAGGGGCTCCCCCAACCTCCGGCGGGCGGTCAGCTCCTCCAGCTTCCGCACCCCCTCGCCGGGCGCATCCTCCCCGCCCCGCAGAGGCAGCTGGGAAACCGGCAGGTCAAAGCAGAAGGAGGCCAGCTGCCGGGCTTCAAAGGCGGCGGGCTCCACCCCCGCCCTGGCCAGCCGGTCCCGGGTCCGCCCTATGGCTTCTTTGATGGTCATACCTTGTCCGCCTCCCTTTCATAGGTAACGCGCCGCCAAAAATCATTTTGCTTCTTTGGCGGGGCTTACGGCATTTTTACCGCCGTAAAGAGGCCGCGTCAAGCGGCCGTGTATCAGCGGCGGCACGCATGCGCCGTCCTGGAGCCGTCCGCCCCACGGCTCCCATCCGCACATACGGATGGGGGACGGTTTATATAGCAAGGCCGGCCCTCGGGGAGAGGGCCGGTCGGGACGTTACCAATTATCGGCTTCCGGGTCGGCGGGCAAAACCGCCTTCAGGGAAGCAATGGCTATTTCGATCATATCGTCCTCCGGCTCCTTGGTGGTCAGTCTTTGCAGCCACATGCCCGGGGCCGAGATAATTTTGGTCAGCAGATTGTCGTGCCGGCCGCAAAAACGGATGAGCTCGTAGCCCAGCCCGCAGATCAAGGGCAGAATCAGGATCTTTACGGCTACCCACACGGCCGTATACCGGGTCAAAACCGGCAGGCCGATGGATAGGGCGGCCGAAATGAGGATACTGACGATCAGCATGAGGATCATGAAGGAGGTGCCGCAGCGGGGATGAAAACGTTTCTGCCTGCGGACGTTTTCCACCGTCAGCTCGTCTCCGGCCTCATAGCAGAAAATGGTCTTGTGCTCCGCGCCGTGATACATAAAGACCCGCCGGATATCCTTCATCAAGGAGACGGCGGCCAGATAGCATACAAAAATAGCCATTTTTAAGAGGCCTTCGAAGATACTGCGCCAGTTGGATATAGTCTCTCCGGTCAGCCGGTTGAGCTGATTGAACAAAAAGGAGGGCAGCCACATAAAGAGGAAAAGGGCCAGGCAGACCCCCAGCACCGACGCTACCCCCATAACGCCCGCCATAAGGGCCGATTCGCCCTTGTCCTTCTTTTCTCCCTCCTGCGCCGGCGCGGTATCGTTTGCCATGTCGGCCGCCTCGTCCGGCGGGACGGTCTTCTCGCCGTCGTCCGGCGGCTGGGCCGCGGCCGGGTCGGGCGGCGGAACTGAAGAACCGTCTTCTTTTCCACCCTTTTTACCGGCCTTTTTGGCCAGCCGTTCGGCCTTTTTCCGGGCCTTCTCGGCCTGCTTTTCCCGCTCCTCCTCGTCCTCCATATCGGCGAAGCCTGATTTTTCGGCCGCGTACATCATAGCCTTGTAGCCTGAGACCAGCGACTCGACCAAGCCCACGGCCCCCCGTATGAGGGGCAGGCGAAGAAGCCGGTTTCTCTGGTTCCAGCGCCTTTCCTCCATATACTCTACCGATAGGCCGCCGTCGGGCAGGCGCACGGCGATGGCCGTTTTCTCCGGCCCCTTCATCATAACGGCCTCGATCAAGGCCTGCCCGCCGATGGTGGTGCGTTTACAGTTTTTCATGCTTCCTGGTTCCTTTCCTGGGACTTGTCCGATTCCCGCTCCATGCCTTTTGGCTCTGTCCCCGCCGGGGCGGTCCGCGCCTCGGGCTGGGCCGCCGTGGTCTGCGCGGCCCGCGGCTCCTCCGCCGGCGGCGCGGGCTCTACCGCGGCAGGCGCAACGGGCAGGACGATGGTCACCGTAGTGCCAACCCCCTCCTTGCTCTCCACAAACAGAAGGCCCTTATGCTGCTTGACGATTTCATCCGCCACGGCCAAGCCGATGCCCGAGCCGCGGACGGTTTTATTGGATTTGAAGAATTTTTCCTTTACCCGGTCCACATCCTGCGCCGGGATGCCCACGCCGGTATCCTTGACCGTAACCTGAATGCAGCCCTCCTGTTCGGCGGCCTCCACCAGCACCTGCCCGCCGGTATTCGTATACTTGACGGCATTGTCGATAATATTGATAAAAACCTGCTTTAGACGGTCCCCGTCCCCCATGACCGGGGGCAGATGCTCGGGCGCGATAAAGGACAGATCCAGTCCCTGCCGCCGGGCCAGCTCCTCGTAGGTGTAGACCGCCTCGCCCAGCTCGGCCAGAATGTCGGTCCGCCGCACCTGCATGGACAGACGGCCGGACTGCATACGGGAAAAGTCCAGCAGCTCCTCCACCAGGCCGGACAGACGGTCGGCCTCGCTGAGGATGACCCCTACCCCCTTCTCCACCAGCCCGTCGTCCGCGCCGATGGAGCTTTTCACCGTCTCCCCCCAGCCCCGGATGGCGGTCAGGGGGGTGCGCAGCTCGTGGGA
>JAAVYX010000219.1 GCA_022791355.1 Clostridiales bacterium
ATACGCTTCGCGTATGGATTTGCTCTAAACCCTTTCGACTGGGTCAAGAGGAAAACCTTCGGTTTTCCGCGGGGCCTCCCTTCCTAGACGACGCAAAGGGCTCCGCCCTTTGGATTCCCGCCCGACGAGGTACCTCCTCGCAACCTTTTCTCTTTACGCTACCCCCTGCCCCTCAATTGCCGGCCGCTAACTTATTGCTTCCTATTAGCAACTGCTATTGGGTTCTTCCCTTTGCTGGCGAATCTGCGGTTGCTTTTACTCTCGTTGCTTTGAACTAGGTCGGTTATGACTTGTTTTTTTGGGGGGCAGATTGCCCTTTGACTGCCTGCTTTTCTGCCGCTTTCCACAAAAAAGGGCTAACGTTCTTATCCCGCTAGCGGCGTTTAAGTGAAACGTACCTAACCAAAACTCTTATCAGTGTCGGCGGGAGGCAACCGGAAGCAATCGGAGGGACGCAGTCCCGTAGGTGGTGTCAGCGGCGCAGCCCTGGAGATGGCCGCAGGCAGCTTATAGACCAGCCTTAGATTACATCCCGCTGGGTTCCTTGCATGGCTTTTAAGTTCCTGGCCAAAAATAGAAACGTTTTGGGGCCTCTCAACTTCCTGAGCGGCGCTACTTCCTGCACTCCTCCCAGGTTCCGTCGCCAGCGGGGGTCACGGGGGCGGCTCCCCCCAACCGGAAGCAATCGGAGGGATACAGTCCCGTAGGTGGCGTCAGCGGCGCAGCCCTGAAGGCAGACGTAGGCGCTTGCGTTTTTCTCCCCAATCTTTTTTCGTTTTAAAAAAGATTGGGTCGTGCCACTAGACCAGGTTTTGGAGTATTCCTTATAGGGAAATCTGGCGCGCATCCTCTATTCCACCTAACAAAGATAAGAAAACGCAACGCCCCTTGCCAAACGAATAAAGACAAAGCGAACAGCCAAGACATATCCTATACAATCCAAAAATTAAGGAAAAATAAAGGAGGCCTTCCCTATGTGCGAAACCGCCGCCATAAAAATTATTATCGCCGACGACGAGGAACGCATCCGACGTCTGGTAGCCGACTTTTTATCCGTGTCGGGCTATACCCCCATCGAGGCGGCCGACGGACGGGAGGCGCTGGAGGTCTTCGCGCAAAACCCAGACGCAAAGCTGATGATTCTGGACATCATGATGCCCGAGCTGGACGGCTGGGCCGCCTGCCGGGAGCTGCGCCGGCAGTCCGACATTCCGGTCATCCTGCTGACCGCCCGGACTGAAGAGTTTGACCAGCTTACCGGCTTCGAGGCCGGGGCCGACGAATACGTCACCAAGCCCTTTTCCCCCGCCGTGCTGGTCAAACGGGTGGAGGCCTTACTGCGCCGGGCCGAGGGAACGGGAAAACCCGCCCAGGCCACCGGCCTACGGGTGGACGCCGAGGCCTACGCAGCCTTTCTGGACGGCCAGCCCTTAGACCTTACCCTCAAGGAATTTGAGATTCTCAGTAAGCTGTACGATAAGCCCGGTCGGGTCTACACTCGAGATCAGCTTTTGGACGCTATTTGGGGCTACGATTTCGAGGGGGATTCCAGAACGGTGGATTCCCACGTGGCCCGTCTGCGCACCAAGCTGGGGGAGTACGGCAACACCCACCTGAAAACGGTATACGGCCTAGGCTACAAGCTGGAGGTATAAACTGAAAGTATAAACCGGAGACATAAGTCAAAGGTATAAACTGGAGGTATGAAAATGGAACGGACGGTTTTACAGTTCGAGGGCAAGGCGGCGGTCTATCAAAAATACCGGCCCGACTATCCCGCTGCCTGTCTTTCCGATTTGCGGCAGGCCTGCGGCGGCCCGGCGGACGGGAGGCCCGGCGAGGACATACAAATCGCCGACGTAGGGGCGGGCACCGGCATCTTTACTTGGCAGCTGCTGGAACGGGGCTATACCGTTGCGGCGGTGGAGCCGGGGGAGGACATGCGCCGTACTTTATCCGAAACCCTTGGGAATCATCCCCGTCTGACCGTATATAACGGCTGCGCCGCCGCAACCGGCCTGCCCGACCGATGGGCCGACGGGGTGACGGCGGCCCAGGCTTTTCATTGGTTTGAACCTTCGGCTTTCCGGCGGGAATGCAAACGGATTTTGCGGCCGGGCGGTTTTGCCGCCCTCATCTGGAACAACCGGATAGCCGAGCATCCCTTAACCCTGGCGGCGGCCGATATCTGCCGGACCCATTGTCCCGCCTTCACCGGTTTCTCAGGCGGGTCGCGCCGGCGGGAGGAGTCTATTCGGGAATTTTTCGGCGGCGGCTGTGCAATAACTGTCTACGACCATCCGCTGAAGATGGACGAGGCGGCCTTTGTGGGACGGTATCTGTCCTCCTCCTACGCGCCGAAAAAGGGGGACGAGGCCTACGACGCCTATGTAGAGGATCTGACCGGGCTTTTCCGCGCCTTTGCCAAGGAGGGTCTTCTGCTCTTTCCCAACCGGACCTGCTGTTACATAGGACGTCCGTAAGCCCGCGGGACTTCTCCCGCATAGGGGATCGGATATCGGAAGGCCCCATGTGGATTCTCGCGCGTTTCATATGGAAAAAGCTGTCTTTTTAGAAAAACAGCAGATTTCATTTCCCGGGAAAACCCTAGTGGGCGTTTTTAAACCGGCAAAAACCGAACTTTTGTTCAGACAGGGCCGGCTAACTGTTCAAGCAGACGCTAGCGTGCGTTGGAAAGTCGAAAAGAATGATGCGAATTTTTGCGAGGGGCTCTTGCGCCTTGTAGGCCTACGCCTCGGTCTACCGGCCCCTGGCGGGAAGCACGAGAAGCGTTTAGCGCCGCGGTCGCCCGGCGGCCAGAGGCCGTTCGCTTTAAAACAGATCCTATAGGCAGGAGACGTATACATGCAGAAAAAAATATGGTTTCGGATGTTTATCCGGGTGGCGGCGATTTTCGCGGGCTTTGTGGCGCTGCTGGCGGCGGTCAACGGAGGATTTTTAGGTAAATACTATATCTGGCGGGAAAAAAACGCTTTGGTGGACATGGCCGGTTCGATCCGGCAGCTGGAGCTGAAGGACGCCGCCGCCACTTTGCAAGCGCTGGAACGACTCAACGCCGGCCGCAACTTTCTCATAGACATCTACGATCAGGACGGCAAGATGCTCTACACCACCTACGGCCAGCAAATCTGGGATTTCAGCGACTTCCCCGTATTCGCCGCCGGTATACGCCGCCGGCCGCTGCAAACCCTGGAGCAGGAACGGCGGGAGGACGGCAGCTGGTTTATCACGGCCATGGACGAGAGCAACAACGCCGAATACATCATTTACCAGAGCCGCACCGACCAAAACGACTATATTGAAATCCGAGTGCAGAAAAGCCTGCTGGAAAAGAGCGCCGGTATCGCCAACGAGTTTATTTTGATCCTGGCCGGGGTCTTTCTAGCCGGCGCTCTTGTCTGGATCGTCCTCTTTTCCAAGAGCTTCACCCGGCCCATCGTGGAGATGAACGCCATCACCCGGGACATGGCCGGGCTGCAATTCCAGCGCAAGCTGGTCCCCGCCTCGAAGGACGAGATCGGCCAGCTGGCCTGCTCCATCAACGACCTTTCCACCAAGCTGGACGCTACTTTAACTGATTTGCGGGAGAAAAACGAAAAGCTACAGGATGAAATCGACGCTGAACGGCGGCTGGACAGTATGCGGCGGGGCTTTGTTTCCAACGTTTCCCACGAGCTGAAAACCCCCATTTCCATCATCCAGGGCTATGCCGAAGGGCTCAAGCTGGGGGTCAGCGGGGACAAGGACAAGCGGGAAGCATACTGCGACGTTATTCTGGAGGAAAGCGTCCGCATGAACCGGCTGGTTTTGGATTTGCTGGAGCTTTCCCGCTATGAGTCGGGACAGATCAAAATCGAGCCCCAGGATTTCGACATGGCCGGCCTGGCTCGAGGTCTGTGTCAAAAGCTGGAACGGCGGGTAGAGGAGAAAAAGGTTACCCTTGCCCTGGAGCTGCCGCCCTGTCTGTCCGTACATGCCGATCCGGCGCGTATGGAGCAGGTGCTGCACAACTACCTGAGCAACGCCCTCAGCCATGTGCCCGAGGGGGGGCGCGTCCGTCTGACTGGGGAGAGCCGGGATGGTCTGGCACGCGTCAGCGTCTATAATACCGGCGCGGGCATATCGGCCGACGATATGCCTCAAATTTGGCAGAGCTTTTACCGGGGCGATCCCTCCCACAAACGAGAAGAGGGACGGTTCGGGCTGGGGCTCTCCATCGTCCGGGCCATTATGGAGCTCCATAGCCGGGAGTGCGGGGTTTACAATACCGACGACGGGGTCTGCTTCTGGTTCACCGCCGACCTGGCGGCGGAAGAGGACGGCGGGCAGACCGGCGCGAATCTTGTTTAGAGGCCTCCAATCAAAACCGCCGGGGAACCTAGCGGTATGCGCAGGCCCTAAAAGGGCCTGTTGCCGGCTTTAGCCCCCTCGAGAGGGGGCTCGATAAAAATCGTGGCATCTCACCCACGGCAACTCCTAAACGGGTCAAGTTTGCTTGCCATGCGTTCGGAGCTATAAACTTAGATTACTGTCATCGGCTGATAAGGGCTAATACGCCCAGCGGCGTTTTACGGGAGGTAAAACCGTATTGTCCCTTGTCAAGCGATGGTATCCTCATCCGAACAGGACGCCGGTTTTTCCTTAGTTTCTAACATACTACCAGCCCCATATCAGATACACCCCCCCTCGATGAATGGAAATGCCTCGTAAGTAAACGGGATAACGAGGTTATAGAAACCATCATGCAGACAAGCCTAAACAACGCGACAAAGGAAGATCGCCCAGAGTCGGTCATGATGAAAATCCTACCTACCGAAATTAGGGCTTGTTAGAAAATAGAGGAATTGACGGAATTTTCGCACAGGACGAGTGGCCACAAGGAAAAAAGCGCGGGAATACTTTGTGTATTCCCAGCATTTTTGACGCAGTGGACCCCCTTATGTGTAGAA
>JAAVYX010000220.1 GCA_022791355.1 Clostridiales bacterium
AGATTATGGTAGGATTTTAGGAGACAAACAAAAAAGGCCGCCCGGCTCTCCTGTATAGGAGAAACCCGGGCGGCCCTTTTACATCTATTCAGTTTTAGAAACCTGCTCCTTAACCTGCTTATAGCCCTCATTGACGAGCTATGTGCTTTAACTTCTCCATTATTGCTGTTGGAATGCGTAAGGCATAGTGCGGAAGATTTGATGGCATATAGCCCCCTCCACGATTGTTCTTATGGAAACAAATAGCGCCAAAATAAATTTTGGAAAGCTGTTGACAACTAAATTACAATACCAGGAGGACAGAGGTTATCAAGTATTCCCGAACTTTGGGAAACCACATCGACGTTTACTTCACCTTCTACATCCCACAACAGTATCCGCAGGACGCTCTCGTGTTTGCTTCCTAAAAAGCAGCAACCGGAAGGACTGCATTCCTTCCGGTTACATACTAATCTATTTTCTTGGCTATGACCTTACGGCATCCGAATGGAGTTTTCTCCAGCACCTGCTGTTTTTACTTATCAAACGCGGGGTTGAAGGCATAGAAGTTTTTGGAGTTAAGCCGGTCGATGGCCAAGCGCAAGCCCTCGCCGAAACGCTGATAGTGCACGACCTCCCGCTGACGCAGAAACTTGATCGCGTCCTTGACGTCAGGGTCGTCGGTAAAGCGCAGGATATTGTCGTAGGTCGTCCGCGCCTTTTGCTCTGCCGCCAGGTTCTCGTGCAGATCGGTGATAACGTCGCCTTTGGACTGTAAAAAGGCCGCCGTAAAGGGCATGCCGGAAGCCGCTTGGGGATAGACGCCGGTGGTGTGGTCTACGAAATAGGTGTCGAATCCGCTGTCCTTGATCTCCTTGATGGAAAGATTGCGGGTCAGCTGGTAGACAATCGCGCCGATCATTTCCAGGTGGGCCAGTTCTTCGGTGCCTATATCGGTCAGCAGGCCCTTGAGCTCGGGATAGGGCATGGAAAATCGCTGGCTGAGATACCGCAGGCTGGCGCTCAATTCTCCGTCCGGGCCGCCGTACTGGGTGATAATCAGCTTGGCCAGAGCGGGATTCGGGTTGGATATTCTTACGGGATACTGAAGTTTTTTTTCATATTGCCACATAAGCTACCGCGCCTCCTTTGGATTTTCCCAGGGCCAGGGTGCGTTGATCCAATCCCATCGTCCGTCGCCGAAGCTGTCGGGAGATGTAATCGGCCCGAATTTTTCTTCATACTCTTTGCGCAGCGCCTTGGCCTGCTCGGTATAGGCCCTAAAGCTGCGAAGGGCCCGTTGATCGCTGGGATGGGTGTCCAGATAGAGCCGCATTTCATAGGCTGCGAACTGGGCGCCCGACAGCTTACACAATAAAGCTTCTCGTTCGTTCATTTGCACACACTCCTGCCTAAGAAGGGCTTATCCAGATCCGGGAATATGGTTCCCTGGCAAAGGCCCTTTTCCGTATCGTATACCTGCGTAAATCGCTGCATGGGCACGTACGCCATGGTGAGCGGCAGCTCGGCCAACGGCGTTTCATCCAGCCGCAGACCGCCGTTGCGCTCCATCATGGACATATCTCTTTTGCATTCGTCCATTCTCTGTTTCTCCCTTTTCTGCGCATAGTTTTCTTCCGCTCGCCCCGCGCGCTGACGAGTCGCCGTCGCGTGCCGCCGGTGAGCCGCCGCGGCGGCCCGGTGCACGTCCTTTTCCACCATATGCACTTGTCCCTTGTTTGGTGCAGGCCTGGCCGGTTTTCCATACCACTCTTTGCGAGCCGGGCAGCAAATGCGTCAAGTCAAGCGCGGCTGGGCCGGTCATTCCCT
Source organism: Clostridiales bacterium (assembly GCA_022791355.1). Classification (GTDB taxonomy): domain Bacteria; phylum Bacillota; class Clostridia; order Oscillospirales; family Acutalibacteraceae; genus Howiella. Next base: position 1,810 of record JAAVYX010000220.1, read on the forward strand.
GATTAAAGGTATGTTTCACCCCGCGTTCGACAGAATTTCCGCTTTGCTGACAGTTCTATCGGCCGACAAACGGACAATACGTCCGGTGACCGCCCAAAAAGGGCGGCCCTCGCGGAGGGCCAAAATGAGAGCTGGCAGCTTCTCGGATTTGGCGGAAGACAGCCGGCCGCCCCTACGGAGCGGCTGCTAAGGGCCGCTCTATTAAGCGGTCGGCAGCGAAGATAACGCAGTATAGGGCAATTTTTCTCCTGTAAAACTCTATTGGCCCTTGGAGGCGGATGGTATTGCATCTTCCTTCGCTGCCGCTTCTTCCCTTCCCCAAATCGATTCGAACTTTTCCGCGGTTAAGCGGTAAATCAAACCCACTCGAAACCAGCGGTTTGCCCAGGCGCTAGAAGGTCCAGATACGGACTTAGTCCCTAAAGGGACATGGAAGTTTGACGCCGCATTACAATCTCGGGCAGCCGCTTAAGCGGCTTTTTTTGCCTACTTGTTCTTGCTGCTCGTAAGGGGGTCTATGTTACTCTTTCAAGCTCGGCTGATCCTTCGCGTAATCCTCCTCCAGTTGATTCTTTATCTGTTCTTTCATCGCGCGTTCATTTCGGCCTACCGTATCCACATAGTACCCTCTGACTCAAAAGTGCCTGCTTCCATATTTGTACTTTATATTTGCGACTCGGCCGAATATCATGCGGCTGCTCTTTCCCTAGAGGTATCCCGTGAACTGTGCTACACTTATACTCACCAGCATGTGAATATGAGCTGGACACGTTTGCGCTTCCAATATTTCCTCCTTCTTCTCCTCGCACAGCTTACGCAGTATACCTCCGATGTCTGCTTTCCATTTCCTCTATATCTCATTCCTGCGATACTTAGGGGTGAACGCTAGAGCAATATCCGCATCTCTTCTTTGAATGTGCCGATTCTTTTATTTCTCCCATGTCAAAAAAACTTCTGATTGTTTTTCGTAATGCGGTGGCCAAACCCTTTTCTATTTTGCATCAGCAGGTTTTCCTTTTGCTTAAGCTTTTTGGCCTTCCCCCGGTAGAACCGGGGAGAGCTTTAGCGCCAAAGGCAAAACGACAGCACCCGAAAAGCGCTGTCGTGCAACCTTGCCCCGTCTCTGGCCAGGATGACCAGAGGCAAGCAAAAATATCCATTTCAGTCTGCTGAAAATCCAGTTCGCCGTATTTGTCACGCACCCCTGGAGGGGAATATACCGGGCCGCTGTTGGCACAGCTGTCATCGTTCCACGATACCGCCGCCGCGTACCGAATTCCATCTTCAAGTTTATGGAAGGGCGTGAGCAAGTTTCATTACGATTGTTTTTTTTCTTACAGGTATCCACACCTCATACTGCGCATTTTGGGGATCTGGATTTAGGTAGACCTCAATATCCGGCGCATCAGCATACTCATATCCAGAAGTAGGCAGCCATTCTGTAATAATACGTTGTTCCAGTTTTTGAATAGAGTGGTTTGAGCCGGAGCCGGTAAAAATCGCCCAAGTTGATGCAGGCACAGTGTACTCCTCAAATTCACTGCTATTCTTTGTGCTGGACACGGCAATAAAATATTTCCATTGTTCATCATCATTACAGGCGCTTACGCCTAATAAGCCCATTGGCGGGACATCCATCATACTAGCCAATTTCTGAATAGTTCCATTCATAGCCGCGTCTTGCCACATTTGAGGAACGATCATAAAGTTTTGCTCAACCTCTTTGCGCAGCGGAGCAGATATACCAATAATCCGAAAAGCGTCTTTGGTTTCAATTCGATAATTCATTTCTTCAACTCCTTTAACAGCAAC
>JAAVYX010000221.1 GCA_022791355.1 Clostridiales bacterium
TATCCCCGTGCATATGGTGGAGACCATCAACCGTCTCAAAAAGGTGCAGAGCCAGCTGCTCCACGAAAACGGACATGAACCCAGCGAGGAGCTCATCGCCGAAACCATGAGCCTGCCGGTGGAACGGGTGCGGGAAATCATGCGGGTGGCTCAGGAGCCGGTTTCCATGGAAACCCCCATCGGCCCTGAAGAGGACAGCCGTCTGATGGACTTCATCCGGGACGAGGACGCGCTGGCCCCCGACGACGCGGCCCTCAAGACCATTACCAACGAGGATATCGACTCGGTGCTCAAAACCTTAACGCCCAGAGAGGAAGCGGTTATCCGTCTGCGCTTCGGCTTGCAGGACGGCCGTTGCCATACCTTGGAAGAGGTAGGGACCGAGTTTCACGTGACACGGGAGCGCATCCGGCAAATCGAGGCCAAGGCCCTGCGTAAGCTGCGGCATCCGGTGCGCAGCAATAAGTTCAAGGATAAATAGCGCCCTGATAAAAAAAGCCGTCGTAGTCTGCATCTCTGTGCATACTGCGGCGGCTTTTTTATCAGGGAAACCATCGAAGAACCAGCGGAGGTAGACCATCAGCGTTCGCTTCAAGCATCGAGCGAAGCGAGTCGCTCATAAAAACCGAAATCACAGAAAATTAAAGGGTAGACGAGGCATGTCCGTTAACGTGCTGTAGGGCAAGCGGCGCGAGAGAAAAATTGGAGCCGCTTGTCAATATCAATCCATTTTGATAGTTATTACAGGCTTTGCCTATATTTTATAGGCAAATGGAGCTGACCAACATAATGGTTAGCCGAATCTGCCTATATCGAGAATAGGCAAGTAAAGCAGATTATCTTGATGGTCTGCTTTACTTGCCTATCCGTGGGTATAGGCAAATGCGGCTATCCATCTTATGGCCTACGTAAGCCGCCGGCAAAGCTGGCGGTCATGATGTTTGCGTCCGCCGCCCAAAGGAGAATACGAAGGACAGCCGCTCTTTTTGGAGATACGGGCAAATTTCTCAGATAGCCTGCGCATGCGCCGTACAAGGACGGCCGGTTACCGCGCCAGCTCCCACATGGCGGCGGCGGTAATCTGGACCGACCGGATGAGCGTATCAATATCGACCCATTCGTCAGGCTGGTGGATGACCTCCGGCTCTCCCGGAAACAGGGGGCCGAAGGCCACCATGTTTTGGAAGGCCTTGGCGTAGGTCCCGCCGCCGATGGCCAGGGGCTCGGCCTGCCGGCCGGTCTGGATCTGGTAGACCCCCATAAGCGTGCGCACCAGTGGAGACTGCTTGGAGACATAGAGCATAGGCAGCCTCTTTTCTTCCAAAACCTCCAGCCCGTAGGCAGCCGCCTTTTCCCGTATCCGCCGGGAGACAGCCTCAGGGTCTGCGCCGCGGGGATAACGTATATCCAGGGTGAAGGACATGGCCTTACCGTCATAGGAAAGCCGCCCTAAATTTACGGTGGTTTCTCCCGTTTCCGCATCCTTTGTGTAAACGCCCAGGCGGCGGCCGTCGGTCTCGCCCAGCAGCTGTTCCCGAATAAAGTCGGCCATGCGCTGAAAATCCCCGCTAAAGCGGACCTTGTCCAAGGCTGTAAAGAGCTTATAAGCGGCGTTTTCCCCCTGTGCCGGGGTACTGCCGTGGGCCGATACGCCCACGGCCTCTATAACCGTTTTCCCGTCGGCGCGCCGTACCGTCAGGCCGGGCGGCGTACAGGGAGGCTCTCCGGATAGAGTAAGGGTACAGGCCGGCGTGACCACGTTGGCCGCTGTGCCGCCGCGCAGGCTGACGACCCGGCCGTCGCCTGGATCGGTTACCGTCTTGCCGATGGTAAACTGGGAGATACCCTTTTCAAAAAAGATCAGAGGGTACTCTCCGTCCGGCGTAAAACCGGCGGACGGCAGCTCTCCGCCTTGCCGGATATAATAGTCCACACAGGAGGAGCCCTGTTCCTCGTCGGTACCGAACATCACCCGGATACGGCGGCGGGTAGGCAGCTCCAGCTCCTGTATGGCCTTCAGACCAAAGATAGCGCCGATGACCGGCCCTTTGTCGTCCAGTACGCCCCGGCCGTACATGCGGCCGCCGTGAACCTGGCCGCCAAAAGGGGGATAGGTCCAGCCGTCGCCGGCCGGAACCACGTCCAAATGGCCCAGCGCCATAACCATTTCCGGCCCGCTGCCGTATTCCGTCCAGCCCACCCGGTTTCCCAAACTGTCGGCGGTCAGTCCCAGCCGGCGGCTGAGGGCCAGCGCGTTTTCCAGAGCCGCCTTGGGGCCGGGGCCGTAGGGGGCGCCAGGCGCGGGTTCTCCCTTTACGCTGGGAATGGCCACGCTTTGCCGGACGGCCTCTACAAGCTCGTCCCGCATTTGGGATATTTTTTGATTTAAGCTATCGTACCGCATCATCGCTCGCTCCTTTTGTAAGAACTGCCTGTAGGTATGGAATGTTCTGCCGGTACTGGGACGCCGCCCCGTATCATTGTAAGTATCCCGCACGGGAGAGTAAACATGCGCCGCATTGTGCCAGCGATGGAAAAAATAAGCGGGGAACTATGAGAACATGCCCCAAAACAACCATACGCCCAATAAGCGGAACTTTTCGCCATACTGCTTTATTTTTAGACGGATAACGCCAGCGACTGCGAAAAAGGCTTCCTGCCTTTGAATATTCGGCTATTTCGAGGAGGAAGAACTAGAGTCTATTTAAAAATGTCAATATTAGCTGGGATAGAGATTACACGCCGTGCGATATGGTATGGAAGGAATAAAAACAGGAAATCTTGGCGCGCATATCCTGCTAAACTAATAAATAAAACGCCTGGCTTGTATAAGCCGGGCGTTTATATGGCTGCGATAAAAAAGGATCGCCCGATTTGTTTCAGAAGGCGAGATATAGATTACGCCCGGCCAAACGGCCGGGCGCTTGGAGCGGATTACGAGACTCGAACTCGCTACCTCCACCTTGGCAAGGTGGCGCTCTACCAGATGAGCTAAATCCGCA
>JAAVYX010000222.1 GCA_022791355.1 Clostridiales bacterium
TCATCTTTCCGTGGTCGGCCTCGCTTCCCCGACCTCTCTGCTGGAAGCAGCTTCTTCACGCGTTCCCATTGTTCTTTTGTCAATTCATATCGCTTCATGGCCCTATTTTCACACTTTTATTTGATTTGTGCAATATTTATTTTTCAAACAAGCCCTAGAAAATGTCATCAACCCAAAAAACGGAATTTTGAAAAGTGGGATTTATAGGAATCACAAGCCGCAAGACCGGCCTGTGCATTTCGAAAATTCTACAAAGACAAATCGCCTTTTCCAGGTATTGCTTTGTCGTTTAAAGACGTCCTCTAATATCTGCAAACGGGAATACAGGAAAGGAGCCCCGAATATCAAGAGAATCTTTGTGCCTTCATCATTCTGCCGCTCGTCTTCACAGGATGCGGGCCGGTCTAATGCCCTCCGCCGGAAAGCGGCGGGGATAGGTAAGCAGCGGACCCAAAACCCGGCAGCCGGACCCTATCGGCCGAGGTTACAGACGGCTTATCGGCGGTACGGTATGTAGGCGATTCCGGCTTTGACGGCTTTTTGGCCCGGGGCGGGCGCGTCATCCGACGACCGGGTCGTCTCCTAACTGACCGAATATTTTATAGATTGCCTCCGGCAATCTATAAAATATTTAGCCATATGCCTTTATACTATACATATCTATATAATATGAGCATTTGCTATATCCAAGGATATACAGTATACTACAGATAAAGAATACCATCGATTGGCAGGGAGCTGGTTATCCTTTCGCGGGATGAAACTGTGGAAGTAAGCCGCGCGATTCCAGCCGCTAGGCGGAAGCCTGTCGAGCGGCCCTCGCCAACCGGCTGCCGCCATCGCGCGCTATATGGGAACGGCGAACTGGCGGCTTCCGATTTATCACTACGACGATCACGAGCGCTGGCAGGTTATGTAGTATTATGATATTCCCGCCAGATACGACATTCCGTAAAAAGGGTCTCGCTGAAATTATCGCAAAATCTATACGCTTTGCGTAAATTTTTGCGATGCCCTCTAGCGCTCCTCACTGGCGTCCCGGTTTGGCCAAAGGCCAAACCTCTAGGAGAGTCCCTTGCGGGAAGCAACGAATGGCCAAAGGCCATTCGCTTGGATGGGCCGAGCGAAAATCTATACGAAAGCCTGAAAGGAAAGGGGCTATAAGGATGCAAACGATTACCGGCAAAACTTTTGACGAGGAAAGAGCCTTATACGGCGCGCAAAATCTTACGGTAAGAGACTGCGCCTTCGACGGACCGGCAGACGGCGAAAGCGCCTTTAAAGAAGGTCGGGATGTGACGGTGGAAAACTGTTTTTTCAACCTTCGTTATCCCTTCTGGCACGATGACAGATTGCGTATCGCCGCGTCGGAAATGACCGCGGCCTGCCGGGCGGCATTGTGGTATTCCAACGACATTACCGTCGCCGACACCAAGCTGCATGGGATCAAGGCGTTGCGCGAATGCCGTAACGTCGTACTGCGCGGCTGCGATATCGTCTCGCCCGAATTCGGCTGGTCGTCGCAAGGTGTGGACATGGAGGACTGCACCGTCCAGAGCGAATATTTCATGATGCGCTCGGACCGCCTCGCCTTCCGCAACGTGCGCATGCAAGGTAAATATTCCTTTCAGTATATCGCCGGCTCGGTATTTGAAGACTGCGTTTTCGATACCAAAGACGCCTTTTGGCACGCTAAAAATGTCACCGTAAAAAACAGCCTGGTGAAGGGCGAATACCTGGCTTGGTACAGCGAGAATGTCACCTTTGAAAATTGCAGAATCATCGGCGCCCAGCCGCTGTGCTACTGCAAGGGCCTGCGGCTGATACGCTGCGAAATGATAGACGCGGATCTGAGCTTTGAACGCTCCCAGGTAGAGGCCACTCTTACGGCCCCCATTGTCAGTGTGAAAAATCCTTTGTCCGGTCACATTTACGTGCCGGATCTGGGCGAGCTGATTCTGGATATTCCTGAAGCCAAGGGCAAGGTGATCGTACAGAAGCGATGCTGCTGCGCATAAGCGTTTACCAGCAGAGGAATGCCGGCTTTGCCATTCTCCCGCTTTGTCTAAGGGAGCGGTGACGCCATGCAATAATTTATAAAGGAAATTTTGATCGGTCTTTTATTCGGTATACCCATGGGAGCGGCAGGCGCAATGACCGTACAAAGAGCCCTCCGTTACGGCCTTTTAGCCAGGCTCGCGATAGGGCTGGGCTTCTCGTCCGCCGGCTGATTTTACGCCTGCGCCGGCGTGTTCGGGCCGACCCTCGTTTCGGATTTTTTGCTCAAGTATCAAAGGGTTATACACGCGACAGTCGGTATGCCTATTTTGCTGATGGGCCTTCGCCTGCTGGCCCGTAAGGAGCAAAGGGGCGCCCCCCGGCTCAGGCGGCCTGCGCCGGTCTGATTTTATTTTCTTCCGCGGTAGGTATTGCCAACCTGGCGGCGATTTTGACCTTTCTCTTGGTCTTTCCCATTTCGGCGTTACGGGCAGCGCGGGGATTTTGGAGGGACCGGCGCCGGTCTGCGGCGTATTTGCCGGGATCTATATCTGGTGGAGCGGCCTGTCGGCCGCCGCCTGCCTCATCGGAAAGAAAACGGTAAAACGGGGCTTTGACCATATGAATCAGATTTTCGGAAAGCTTTTGCTTTTGTTCGGTCTTTCCGTTACGATCAAAACCTTTATATCATAAAGGAGAATAGAGATGGATATCCATACCTTTTTAAATCATGTCAACGCCGGACTTCCTGTGCCCGGCGGCTCGAAATTGCACAAATACATGTCCAGCCTCAGCTATGAGGCCATGAAAATCACCGCTGAACTCAATACCGCCTATCATACGGCAGAGGAAATACGGCGGCTCATGGAAAAGCTTATCGGACAGCCCATCGACCCATCCTTTCGCATGTTTCCGCCCTTTTACACCGACTGCGGAAAAAATATTCATATAGGAAAAAATGTGTTTGTAAACGCCGGGTGCTGTTTTCAGGATCAAGGCGGCGTCACAATCGAGGACGGCGCGCTGATCGGACATCAGGTCGTGCTGGCCACGCTCAATCACGACCTTGCTCCCGATAACCGGGCAACGACGGTTCCCTCTCCCATTCATATCGGAAAGAACGTCTGGATCGGCTCCCACGCCACCGTGCTCGGCGGCGTAACGGTGGGCGACAACGCGGTCGTTGCGGCGGGCGCGGTAGTGACCAAGGACGTTCCGGCCAATACCGTGGCGGGCGGCGTTCCCGCAAAACCGCTCAAACGTATAGAAGCGTCCGGCCAAGCGGTTCCGCATAGAAACATATCATAAGAATCCGACTAATCGGATTCGCGCACGTCGAGAGATAAACAGGAGGGGACGCCTTTTATCAAATTTCAATAGACATAGAAAAACGTCCGGCTTACTTTCTAACCGAGAAGCCGGACGTTTTCTCTATCATCTGCTAAAATCCTACCATAATCTACTCCATCAATCCTTTATGGTCATTTTATTAGAACTCATAAAAGGATTGATACATATGACAAAATACAAATTTTATGACGACTGTCTCTTCATCCTCCACCTGAATATAACCCGTTTCCGAAGGGAAAGGGGCTGGGCGCAGGAACAATTAGCCGAAAGAGCCGGCGTCAGCGTCCGTCATCTCGCCAATCTAGAGGCCCCGCACAGCAGCGCCGCGCCCTCTTTTGCCGTATTATGCCGATTGGCTTATGCGCTGGGGATAGAGCCCTCCGCTCTTATCCAGGCCGAACCCAATACGCTTCAAACAACGGTTTCCTAAAAAGTCTATTCATTTTTAATCCCTAGCCGGACGCTGCCCGTGCCCGGCTTTGGGGTTTATCTTGATGTTTCAGCTCTATTGTTCCTCGCCTTTATATTTTATCATAATTTTATTTATTGTTTTGTTTTTTTGGATTTTCTCTTTTATATTTCAATTCCCTTTACCCTAATTCCTTTTCTTCTATTTATAGGAATTATAATATATTATTTGATATAGTTTATATATTTTTGAAAGTATCATGCGAATACGAGCCTAAAAAGGGCTTTGATAATATTGGATAAGGTATAATTTTACAAATATAACGATACCTTATTTTGTATGATAATAAATCGATTGATTTCTTTCCATAAATACGCAAATTATGTGATTTTGTTTGATTTTTTTCTTATTAAACGTCTTGTGTTACATGAACTTTTCATGTATAATGAAAACAAATCTTTCCCGAAGTAAGAAAAAAGGAGGCAGATGTATGAATTTCAAGCGCGTTCTCGCGTCCGTCCTGTCAACCGCCATGCTTTGCAGCATGACCTTGACGGCCATCCCCGCCCACGCGGTGGACGAAACGCTGGCGGACAAAATCGCCGCCGCAAAGTCCGGCGACACCATTGCCTTGGATAAGGACTATACCGAGGCTATCGTCATTCCCGAGGGCAAAAAAATCACCCTGGACCTGAAGGGGCATACCCTTACTGCCGACGCCAACCGCGTCGTCACCAACAACGGCAACCTGACCATTACCGACTCGGCCGGGGGCGGCCGTATCGAACGAACGGCCGCGGGCGACACCACCGGCGTACTCAACGAAACCGCCGGCGTGCTCACCGTGAAGAGCGGCGTCATCGATATAACCTCCTCCAACGGCCAATCTGTCGGTATCGACAATAAGGGCCGCATCGCCGAGATTTCCGGCGGCGATATCCTGTCCAAAACGCCCAGTACGACTACCGACATTTATGGCGTCCGCAACCGGCCTAACGCCGTTATTGATCTGATTTCGGGCGGCTATATCTACTGCGGCATCACCGCTTTCAATAAGAATGCCGTCAACGCCGCGGCTATCGGCAGCGGAGAAAAGGACATCGGCGACGGCGTCATCAGTTCCATCACCGGCGGTCTTTTTGTCGGTGAGGTGCGCACCGGCGGCAACGGCTACGGTATCCGCAGCTATGGCCAAGTAAGTTCGGTCACCGGCGGCGCTTTCTTGGGAAGCAACCCGGACAATGCCGTCAAACAGGAAACGGGTACCATCAATTATGACATCGACTACGGCCTCGCCCCCGAGCAGGACGGCGTCCGGGTCGTCCTGCATAAGAGTCATCACTATGTGGCTCTGCGCAACGAGAACGAGGACCCCATCGCCGTTTACACCTTCGATCGAAACGGCGAGCTCGTCCAGTCCTACGGTCATCCGGCCGGCAGCTACCAAGTCTATCAGAGCGACGTCTACCAGGGCGACACAATCGCGACCCTTTCGGAAGCCGACCTGGCCGATTTCACCGAGAATACCATCCTGACCGTGAAGACCTCCAACCAGCCGGTGTTCTATTTCTTAGGCTCCTCGGTGACCTACGGCAGCAACAACTACGGCAACAGCTTCGCCGACTACCTGGAGGACGACTATCCGATTACCGTGGTGAAAAGAGCCGTCTCCGGCACCACCCTGGTAAATAAGGACAGCGGCAGCTATGTGGCCCGGATGCTCAATCAGATCAGCAAAAACGTTCCGATGGATCACCTGGTCGTCCAGCTTTCCACCAACGACGCCAACCAGAACCAGCCCCTGGGCGCGCTCAGCGACAGCTACGAGCTGGAGGACCTGGATCCCACCACCATCATTGGGGCCATGGAGTATATCATCGCCTACGCCCGGCAGACCTGGGATGCCGACGTGACCTTCTGGCCCGGCCCCTACTGGAATAACGATCTTTACCGCAAGATGTATAACGCCCTGTTCGATATCCAGGCCAAATGGAACATCGGTATTCTGGATTACTATATCCGGGGCTCGATGGCTTCCGACGCCATCGCCAGCGATAACGTCCACCCCCTGGAGAAGGGCTACCGCGAAATGACCCCCATCGCCTGGGAGTATTTCAAGGACTTCGACCGGAATCAGCTTCAAACCCCGGAATACAAGGCCGATTACAAAAAGTACAACGACCAGGCCAATACCGACGGCGGCCGCATGGTCTATATGGACTTTGAGGACGGCACGGCCAACGATTCCCAGAACCGTCTGACCCCCATCGCGGGCGACAAGGTCACCCTGAACGCCGAGGGCAAAAACGGCAAGGGCGTTTCCTTTGTCAAAGACCGGGATATCGGGGGGATGCTCCGCTGGAAGCAGGATGAATACGATCCCCTTCTCTACGCCGACAAGGGCGCGACCATCTCCATGTGGATCAATCCCGAAAGCGTGACCGGCAACGGCGTGCTCTTCAACTACGGCTTCTGGGGCTTCCGCTTCATCATGGCCAAGGATGGGGACAACCTGCTGGTCAGCGCCCGTAGCCACGACAACAACACCAGCGAGTTCAGGGTTCCTGGCTTCAGCGATCTGATCGGCAAGGGCTGGAGCCTCGTGACCCTCACCTGCGACCAGAACCGGAATTACACCGTTTACTTTAACGGCAAAAAAGCCGGCAGCCAAACCCTGACCTACTCCCTCTACGACATCGCCAGGGACGGCTCCTCCACTCCCAAGCGCAACACCGCAGATGAAGACAATCAGTATTATGGCTATTACGCCATCAACGGCGCGCCCTATTGGCGCAATGACCGCGACAATTGTATGGCCGGTACGGTGGACGATTTCGCCATCTACAACCGGGCCCTCACCGACGTCGAAGTGGCCCAGCTGGCCGACCCCAGCATCACGGCGGATCAGCAGAAGATCAAGGACGCCGTGGCCCTCATCGCCAAGCTGGCGGCCTACACCGATACCTTTGAAGCCGACCGCGCCGCCGCCCAGGCCGCCTATGACGCCCTGAACGTGGTGGAGAAGGCGGCGGTCACCAATCTGGAGCTGCTGGAGCAGGCCGATACCACCGCCTTCAACGGCAAGCTGGAGAAAAACGGCGGCAAGTACGTTTCCATCGACTTCGAGGACGGTACGGCCGGCGATATGGAGGACCGGATTACGCCTATCGTGGGCAGCCAGGTCTCCATTGTGGAAGAAGGGAAATACGGTCAGAAGTCGGCCAAGTTCACCAACACCAAGTCCCGGGATTCCATCATTCGCTGGAAGCAGGACGAGTACGATCCCCTGCTCTATTCCAAGGACGGCGCCACCATTTCCATGTGGGTCAACCTGGAATCCATCGAGGGCAACTCGGTGCTCTTCAACTACGGCTTCTGGGGCTACCGCTTTATCCTCCAGGCCGACGGCAACAACAGCAAGCTGCGCATTGGCGCCCGCAACTACGATTCCACCACCAGCGAGTTCAGCGTGGACGGACTGGGCAGTAAGGTCATAGGCAAGGGCTGGTCCTTAATCACGGTGACCTGCGACGAGAATAAGCACTACTCGGTCTACTTCAACGGCGAGCTGGCCGGCGAGAAAACCCTGAACTTCTCTATTTACGACATCGCCGCCGAAGGCGCCAAGACCACCAAGCGCAACCATTCCAACGAGACCGACAACTATTACGGCTATTACTCCATCGGCGGAGCCAACTATTGGTCGGGCAACGCCAACATGGTGGGCTCTGTAGACGATTTCGTGCTGTACAACCGCGCCCTGTCCCCCGCCGAAATCACCGCCCTGTATCAGAACGAAACGCCGGTCAAGCCGGTGGAACCCACGGCGGCTGAGAAAATCGAGCAGGCCATCGACGCCATCGGCACGGTGGACTATTCCGTAGCCTGCGGCGAACGGATCGAGGCGGCCCGGGCGGCTTACGACGCGGCCGACGCCGATGTGCAGAAGGATGTTTCCAACCTGGCCGTCCTCACCAAGGCCGAGGCGGATTACGCCGCCATCTTCAAGGGCGTCCGCAAGGTGGATAACGCCCTGGAGGTCACCTCCATCGCGGGTCCCGGCAGCGGCAACGAGCGGTTCGACAAGATGTTCGACGGCAAGCTGAACACCAAGTTCGGCAACTCCAATCACACCGCGCCCATTATCTTCTCGGTAGCCAAGCCGGTCACCGCCCGGTACTATTCCTTCACCACCGGTACCGACAGCGGCCAGTGGACCGGCCGGAACCCCAAGAATTGGACCCTCTACGGCTCCAACAATTACGACGCTCACCGCGGCACCGGCGACTGGACGGTTATCGACGCTGTGACCGACAACAGCGACCTGCCCGACGCCAACTGCGTGGAGGTGCGCTTCGCCGTGGATACCCCCGTCGCTTACAGCTCCTATAAGCTGGAATTCCCCAATCACAATACATGGCTCCAGCTTACCGAGATCAATCTGTACGCGGACATCGAGCCGGCTGATTACGCCGCTGTAGACGCGGCCATCGCCAAGATTCCCAAAGACCTGAGCATTTACACCGACGAGTCGGTAGCGGCTCTGAACGAGGCGGTCGATGCGGTTGTCCGCGATCTGCTCATCACTGAGCAGGAGACGGTAGACGGCTATGCGGCCGCTATCGAAAAGGCCATCAGCCGGCTGAATCTCAAGGGCGGAGCCGACTATTCCAAGGTCGACGAGGCTATCACCAAGGCCGAGGCTCTGGATCCTAACAACTATAAGGACTTCTCGGCCGTAACCGCCGCCGTGGAGGCTGTGGTCCGCGGCAAGCCCCAAACGGAGCAGAGCGTTGTAGACGGTTATGCCACGGCCATTGAGCAGGCTCTCGCCAAACTGGAGTTCAAGGATGCCGACTACTCCAAGGTCGACGAGGCCCTCGCCAAGGTTGAAGGCTTGGAGCCCAGCAACTACGAGGACTTCTCGGCTGTGACCGCCGCTGTGGGGGCTGTGGTCCGCGGCAAGAACATCACCGAGCAGGCCGCGGTAGACGCTATGGCCACGGCCATTGAGGAAGCAATCGCCAAGCTGGAACTCAAGCCGGCCGACTATACGGCTGTGGACGCGGCTCTTGCCAAGGTTCCCGCCGATCTGTCCAGTTACACCGACGAGTCGGTAGCGGCCTTGAACAAGGCTGTAAACGCGGTCGTCCGGGATCTGCCCATCACCGAGCAGAAGACGGTGGACGACTATGCCGCCGCTATTGAAAAGGCTGTCAGTCGGTTGAATCTCAAGGGTGGAGCCGACTACTCCAAGGTCGACGAGGCCCTCGCCATATTTGACACCTTGAATCCCGATGACTATGAGGATTTCTCGGATGTGCTGGCCGCCGTGGACGCGGTAGTTCGCGGCATGGCTGCCAACGAGCAGGCAGACGTCGACGCCATGGCCAAGGCCATCGAGGACGCTATCGCCAACCTGAAGCCAAAGTCTGATATCGTTCCCGGCGATATGAATAAGGACGGCAAAGTTACGATCCAGGACGTGATGGAAGCCTGTAAGGTACTGGCCCGCCAGTCGGCCGGTAAGGCCCCCACGGAGGATGAGATGAAACGGGGCGACCTGGACGGCGACGACAAATTTACCATCACCGACGTGATGGAAATCTGTAAAATTCTCGCCCGTCAGGCGTAAGCAAAAACAGGTTTTCCGCATCTGATAAAACAAGAAGCGCCGGTGTTATGCAACGCCGGCGCTTCCGCTTGTCTAAAGCCAATATTACATGTTCCGCAGGGCTGTATGCTCGGATCCCATAGACGTTTTTTCCTGCGCGGCCGCATACAAAACCGGAGAGCGGCAGGCGCACGGCCATACGGCGGCCAGAAGACATAGTTTATACAGCTATTATAAGCCGAAACAGACCGCAAACGTCTTTTTTTCCTTGACTTTTAATGAAGAAATAGCCAGCCATCCTTCTGTCCCCCATATTATCGATAAATAAACATATGCCGTCTGCCGCCAAAAACAATAGGATTAGAAATCCTCTTGGCGCGGCCTGCAAGCAGTCGGGCGCGACGCGGCTATTTTATACCCGGCAGTCCAAACCAGGCGGCGGGCGCGAATCTGCTCTGTAAAACCCTCGAAGTCCTTGGGGGCGTCCGGGACGTTAAGCATATAACGGCAAAGCAGCCGTCCGGAAGGTATTTTCCGGACGGCTGCTTTGTTAGCTTTGTTTGTTTGCCGGCTTCCCGCCTTTTCCCTCGGTTCCATTGTCGGCCTTATTCAGCAAGCTGGGCGGTTTGGACTGGAGAAAAATACTGCGGAGGCTTTCGGTGTCTGCCATGGAAATGAAATCGTCTTCTACCAGAATGATATGGTCCAGCAGCCGGACGCCCACCGTATTGAGCAGATCCCGAATGCGAATGGTGGCCTTTACATCCTGATCGGAGGGCAGGGCCAGCCCGCCGGGATGGTTGTGGCAGAGGATAACGCTGGTGGCCCGCATACGCAGTACAGCCTCCATAACCTTGCGGGAGCTGAAGCCTACCGCGTTAACCCCGCCTTTGCCCAGCACCTCGAAGCCGGTCACCCGGCAGATATTATCCACGCAGAGCAGGGAGACGATCTCCTCTGTAAAGCCTACGTACCGGCCCAGCAGATAATCTCCGATGGCCTCGGTGCTGGTGGCCTTGTAGCGGCGGCTGGACTTGTCCGCGCTGTAGTACCGGCAGAGGGGCGTGATGAGCTTGAGCAGACAGGCGGCGTTTTGTCCCACCCCCTCTACCTTGAGCAGTTCCTCATAGGGCGCGTCCAGCGCGCCGGCTAAAGAGCCGAACCGTTCGATTAGAAGGTGGGCCAGCTCGTTGGTGTCCTTTCGGGGGACAGCGTAAAATAACAGCAGTTCCAATACGTTATGGGGCTCGAAGGATTCCAATCCGTCCCGTAAAAACCGGGCCTTTAAGCGTTCTCTGTGGCCGTCGTGCAATACCGCCGCCTCCTTGCGCGAAATATGTGGAAAACAAGTCTACAAAAAGGGCAATGCACATATGCTGCGCATTGCCCTTCCAGCTTCCGTAGGATTACTGGGGCTGCTTGCGGCTGCCGGGCTTAACCAAAGGCTGCTTGCCCTCCTTGCAGACGGGGCAGTCGCCGGCCTCCCAGGACTGTACGTCCATGGAGATGACCGACTTGACCGGCACCCCGAAATCGATTTTGCCGCCGGTGCGGTCGACGACAACGCCCACGCCGACCACAAGGCCTCCCGCAGCCTTTACAATGTCGATGACTTCCCGGACCGAGCCGCCGGTGGTGACCACGTCCTCCACCACCAGCACCCGCTGGCCGGGCTGTATGGAGAAGCCGCGGCGCAGGACCATGACCCCGTCCTCCCGCTCGGTGAAGAAGTTCTCGCACCCCAAGTGACGGCTGACCTCGTAGGCCATCTGCACGGCGCCTAGGGCTGGGCCGACGACCAGCTGCACGTCGTCGCCCTGAAACTGTTCGGCCAGGTCGGCGCAAAGCTCCTCGCTGTACTTGGTATTGCGGAAGATTTTGGCGCACTGGAGATATTTATTGGAATGACGGCCGGAGGTCAGTAAAAAATGGCCCTCTTGGAGTACGCCGGCTTCCTTGAGCACCTGGATTACCCGTTCTTTGGTCAGCATATGTATCCCGCTCCTTTTTATCTATTGATTGCCTGTTTCTTTAGTATACCCTATCTTTCGACTTTTGAAAAGTAGGTTTTTATGATATACTGTCTATAAAAGGTTATGCGTTCATAATTTTGGTTACCGGGCGGGCAGAGCGGCCGTGAGCAGGCAGGCCGCGGGCGCCTGGGGCCGCGCGCTGCGCGGGGAGGGGTTTTGTGAAGCGTTTTGAAATTGGGGCCAACGACGCGGGGCAGCGTCTCGATAAATTTATCGTCAAGGCCGTGCCCAGGCTGCCCAAGTCCCTTTTGTATAAGTATATCCGGCTGAAAAGGATCAAGGTCAACGGCAAACGGGCCGAAATCAGCACCCGTCTGGAACCGGGGAGCGTGGTGGAGGCCTATATCAGCGACGAGTTTTTCCAGCCCACAGCGCCCAGGTACGATTTTCTGTCGGCTCCCGCCCGGCTGGACCTGCTCTATGAGGATGACAATATCCTGCTGGCCGATAAAAAGCAGGGCCTCATTGTCCACCCGGACGAGCACGAGTACCGGGACACCCTGATTACCCGCATACAGCGGTATCTGTACGAAAAAGGGGAGTATGACCCGGCCGACGAGCACAGCTTCCGCCCGGCCCTGGCCAACCGGATCGACCGGAACACCGGCGGTATTGTGATCGCGGCCAAAAACGCCGCCGCCCTGCGTATGCTCTGCGACAAGATCAAATCCCGGGAAATCGAGAAGCGGTATCTGGCCGTGGCCCACGGACTGTTTACGAAAAAGCACGCCCTGCTGGAGGGGCAGCTGACCAAAAACGAGGAGAAAAACCAGGTTTTCCTCACCCGGTCGGCCACGGCCGGCAGCCGTACCGTGCGCACCGAGTATACCGTGCTGCGGGAGAAGCGGCGGCCCGACCTGAGCCTTCTGGAGGTCAACCTCCTCACCGGCCGCACCCATCAGATCCGGGCCCATCTGGCCTCCATCGGCCACCCCCTGCTGGGAGACGGCAAGTACGGGGTCAACCAGGCCGACCGGCGGATGGGGTTCAAGCATCAGGCCCTCTACTCCTACCGGCTGACCTTCCGTTTCCAAGGCGACGGGGGCGTTTTGGAGTACCTGAACGGGAAAACCTTCCAGGTCCCCAAAGTCTGGTTCGCCGAGGAGCTGTTTGATTACGCGCTGTTGGCTGAGGAGTAGACGGGGGGAGCGGAGGGCCTTTAGAAAGTGAACGGTTGACACAAAAATTAATTTTACTGGAAAAATCTCTTATCCTGATATCAATAATATTCATCTGCGTTAAACAAGGAGAGAGGATTATGATGCGCAAAAGAAAAGGTAAGAGATTTTTGTCCCTGCTGCTGTCTTTGCTCTTGCTGGCGGGTCTGATTCCGGCGGAGGGAATACCGGCACAGGCAGAGACGGGATACATACATTATGAGCTCAACCGGGAGAGCCGTACAGCCCGGATTACAGGCTATACCGGTACGGCATCTTTGCTGGAGATTCCCAGTGAAATTGACGGCTGTAAGGTTACCGAGATTGGATGGCGGGCATTTTATGAATGCGCTTCTTTGAAAGAGGTTATGATCCCGGATGGTGTAACCAGTATTGAGAGCTGCGCATTTATGGATTGCGGTTCACTTTCTGCGATTTCTATACCCAACGGTGTAACCAGTATCGGAATGGGTGCGTTTATGGGCTGCGGCTCCTTAACCGAGATGGTGATTCCGGATGGCGTAACTAGTATTGAGGCCAGCACATTTTCGGACTGCACGTCACTGTCCAGGGTCGCCCTTCCCAAACGTTTGACGAATATGGGAGAGCGTGCGTTTGCTTCCTGTACCTCGTTAACCCGGATTACCATTCCAGACAGCGTGACCAGTATAGGGATGGGGGCATTTCATAGCTGTGGCTTGCTCGATAAGATCGTCATACCGGATGGCGTGACTCGTTTGGAAGACGCCGTATTTTATGGCTGTGACTCTCTGTCGGAGGTTATCCTTCCAGAGAGCATGACCAGCATAGGAGCACTTGTATTTTGTAATTGTGTTTCCCTTGATGAGCTTTTACTTCCAAACGGCGTGACCGATATAGGAGATGGCGCCTTTTCCAGCTGCGTTTCACTGTCTGCAATCATTCTACCGGATGGCCTAACCCGTATAGCAAACGGTATATTTTCCGGCTGCGGCTCTCTTGATGGGATTATAATCCCGGATAGTGTGACAAGTATAGAATCACATGCGTTTTCCGGCTGTAAATCTCTGTCTGAGATGGTGATTCCGGACGGAGTGACGGCGATTGAAAGCAATACGTTTTCCGGGTGCGCTTCTCTTACTTCGATTGTCGTCCCAGCCGGAGTGACCAGGATTGAGGATGATGCGTTTTCCGGCTGCTCTTTGCTTTCCAGAGTCGC
The DNA here is from genome assembly GCA_022791355.1 of Clostridiales bacterium. GTDB lineage: Bacteria > Bacillota > Clostridia > Oscillospirales > Acutalibacteraceae > Howiella. Next base: position 13,760 of record JAAVYX010000222.1, read on the forward strand.
GCTTCCCGACGGCTTGATCAGTATCGGGTGGGATGCATTTTCTACTTGTGCATCGCTTGGCGAAATCGACCTCCCATCCAGCGTGGCCGTAGTAGGCGGACGCGCCTTTTCCGGCTGTGAATCTCTGACCGATATGACCATCCCGGCCGGCGTTGATTGGATGGAAACCTCCACATTTGAAGGTTGTAAACGGCTGGTTCATGTCGAACTTCCCGATGGCCTGCGCATGATTGGAGAATCTGCCTTTGCGGACTGTCGGTCACTGACCGAAATAGAGCTCCCGGACAGCGTAATCGGTATTAACAGAGATGCGTTTTATAATTGCACTGCGCTTTCCGGCGTCACCATTCCCCATGGTGTACGGACAATAGAAGAAAGGGCTTTTGGATATAGCGGAGATGATTGTCATAAAATCGAAGACTTTACCATAACAGGCTATTCGGGTACGGCGGCGGAAGCCTATGCCAGGAAAAATAGTTTTCTATTTGTGGCGCTTACATTAGAGTTAAAACAGCTTTCTGATCCAGATACCGATATCACGGTTACCGAAATCCAGCCCAACGTCCTCCCGGCTGGCGTACGTCTGCGGGTCGGTCTGGTCCTTCAGCCAGAAGGTGGGAAGGCTTATGATATTTCTTTGACGACCGAAAACGGTGCGGATATTCAGCCCGCAGGGATGGTACAGGTCGCCTTACCTGTTCCGGACGGCGTGGAGGGGAAACGCTGCAAGGTCTATCGTGTAGAAGCCGATGGAAGCCCAACCGACATGCAGGCGGTTTACAAGGAGGGATATCTTACCTTCTTCACCGATCATTTCAGCATTTACGCCATCGTGGAGCTGGATTTCATACCCGGCGACCTGGACGGCGACGGTTCGGTGACCATCCAGGACGTGATGGAGGCCTGCAAGGTGCTGGCCCGTCAGTCGGCCGGCAAGGCCCCCACGGCCGAGGAAATGAGCCGCGGCAATCTGGACGGGGACAACGCCTTTACCATCAGCGATATCATGGAGATTTGTAAGCTTTTAGCCAGACAGTCTTAACGATAAAGACCCGCGCTCTTCTGTGAGAGCGCGGGTCTTGCATTTATGGTTTTATTTGCCCGTCTGTTTGGGCAGACGGCGGCGGGCGAACCGGTCTAAAAGAGCCTTGCCATGGAAGGGAATAAGGGGATATAAATAGCTTTTCCCCGAAATGGTACGGTTGCAGGCCAGCAGCAAAAACACCAGCACCATGCCGGCGATAAAGCCCCAAAGACGGAGGACCGCTGTGAAAACCAGCAGGATGATCCGCAGAAATTTGAGGGCGTAACCCAGCTCCAGGCTGGGCTGAGAGTAGTTGGCGATGGCCACAAAGGCCATGTAGAGCAGGGCCTCGGCGTTGAACCAGCCCGACTGCACGGCGAAGTCTCCCACCACGATGGCGGCAATGACACTCAAAGAGGTGGACAGGGTGGTAGGGGTATTGACCGAGGCCAGCCGCAGACCGTCGATAGCCAGCTCCAGAATCAAAAGCTGCCACAGGATGGGGACGTTGACGGGCTCGTCGATGAGGATGAATTGCAGCCAGGGGGGGACCAGATGGGGACTTTGCAGAAAAAGCAGCCAAAGGGGGGTTAAAATCAGGGTGACCAGAGTAACGAGATAGCGAGACAGGCGCAGATAGGTGCCGGTGATGGGCGGAAAGTAATAATCGTCGGCCTCCTCCATAACGTCGAAAATACTGGTGGGCAGGATGACGGCCGAGGGGGAGTTGTCCACCAGGATGACAATGTTTCCCTCCAGCACCGAGGCGGCGGCCGTGTCGGGCCGTTCAGTGTATTTGAATTTGGGAAAGGGATTGTACCAGCGGTGCCGGTAGATGGCCTCGGCCAGGCTCTGCTGGGACATGGTGAGGGATTCCACCTGCACCGACTGTATCTTGTTGCAGATGCCCTGCAGCAGCTTGCGGTCCACTTTATCGTCCATATAGCAGACCACCACATCGGTCTTGGAACGGCTGCCGACGGTAAAAATCCGCATGGTCAGATTGGGGTCCCGTACCCGGCGGCGGATGAGGGCGGTGTTCATCACTAGGGTTTCCACAAACCCGTCTCTGGCCCCCCGCAGCACCTTGTCCTTTTCCGGCTCGGCCGTTTCGCGAGCGGGATAGGTGCGCACATCCAGGGTAATGACCGCCTCGTAGCCGTCGATGAGCAGCAGCAGAATGCCCGACAGGACGTCGGCGCAGATTTTTTTGGGATCGTCCTCCACGGCCGCCTCTACATAGGGAACCCTTTTTTTCATAAAGGCTTCGGCGTCCTGTAAATCGTCGAAGTTTTCCACAGCGTAGAAAAACTCCAGGATTTTTTCCATTACCTCGTCCTTGACCAGGCCGTCGATAAAGAAAAGACTGGCGCGCCGTCCGCCGATGTCGATGGGCCTGTCGATGAGATCAAAGCTCTCCTCCGCGCGGAGCAGGCCGCACAGCAGCCGGTGGGATTCGGTATAGTCCTTTGGCAATGCCATGGCGTCGCCTCCATTCATCAGCTAGTATGACCCGAGGCGGCCGCTTTATGTTGTGTTGGCGTAATATCGATTGGAACCGGGCGAATGGACGAAGAGATAAAAGGCAGCTTTAAGGGGCTTTTTTGCGGGGGATACAGAGAATTGCAAAAGCCGGAAGATAAACAAAACGCCCGAATAAAAGTCAGACGTTTAAGGCCGGTGCGAAACGGCTCATAAAATCGTTTCAAAAAGCCGAAATAAAATAAACGCCCGGCTATTTAGCCGGGTGTTGAAAGCCGATACGAAAAGCCCATTAGGATGATTTTAGAAAGACAAAGCAAAAAATACGACCGGCTATTCAGCCGGTCGTATTGGTGGAGACAACTGGGCTCGAACCAGTGACCTCCTGCGTGTGAAGCAGGCACTCTGACCAGCTGAGCTATGCCTCCAGTTCTCAAGCTGCGCTGCCAGCGCATCGAACAAATGATATTATAGCGTCTTCCAGCCGTTTTGTCTAGTCCTATTTTGCAGAAAACGCAAATTTTTCGGCCGTTCGGTATGAATGGGGCGGACCGGCGGCTTGCGCGGCTGGACAAGACATGGTATGATACCAAAGACGCAGATATTGCGTAATTGATTGTTGGCTGGACGGGCAGGCTGCTCACCGGTTCAAAAACAAATGCATAGACTTTCATTTGGCCCATCCGGGCGAATGGCCGAATCCATTCTCCCGCAGCGGGAATGCCTGAAGAAGGTTTGGCCGACGGCCCAAATCGGTGCGCCGGTGCGGAATACAAAAGGGCCTTGCAAAAATACACGCGATGCGTGCAGGAGGAATGACGGAATATGGTTTTGGGCAGCGATTACGACGGAACCCTGTGCCGGAACGGCCGGGTCAGCGAGGAGGACATAGCGGCCATTCGCCGCTGGCAGGCGGCCGGTCACGCCTTTGGTGTCATCAGCGGCCGGGGATACGCCTCGCTTTACCACGAGGTGGCGGTGCGCAATCATGTGCCCTACGATTTTCTCATCGGCAACAACGGCTGCGTAATTTATGACGAGACGGGCAATCTGTTAGCCAATCTGGCCGGGGAGGGCGCGGTGCTGAAAAGCGTCGTACCGGCCATTATAGAAGCGGGGGGCTATCACGCCTGCATTTCCCTGCCGGAGGAACGGATCATGGTGGAGTATCCCGGCGCGGTTGACCGGGATGACGTCGACCGGGTCATATTGCCGGAGGAGGTGGAAGGCATCCGTCTGTTCAACCAGATCGATACCCGCCTGCCGACGGAGGAAGCCGCCGCCGGCTTCGCGGCCATGATTAACGGGAAATACGGCGGCGCGATTACCGCCTACCAGAACGGCGTATGCGTGGATATGGTGCCCCCAGGCGTCAGCAAGCCGGAGGGCTTTTCCAAGTATTTGCAGCTGCGGGGACTGGACCCTTCCCGGGGCGTTACGGTGGGGGACAACTACAATGATATCGGTATGCTGGAGGCCTTCGGCGGTTTTGCAGTGGCGTCCGCGTCGGAGGAGATCAAAAGCAGGGTGGGCAGAGTCTGCGCGTCCATAGCCGATTTGATCGACCGGAAGCTGGGGGGGGAATAGGAGCGGTCTGAAGCGTTCTGCCGATTTGACTGTTTTTCGCGCTTCAAAACAGTCGAATCTCCCCTCAAAATGTACGAATGCTTTGATAAACAAGGATACCGTCTGTCTTGGACTAGTAGGCCCAATAGTTGTCCAAAGGGCGGCAAAATGGCGGTTATTAAGGAACTAGCAGCTTTTCGAATTTGACGGGCGGCTATAAGGCTGCCTATGGCCTCGCCAGTTCGTATTCTGACTCGTCGCTGGGGTTCGGCGTTTTATGGGAGAAAATCCACGCCGACTATGCGGGCCGTGCTTTAGGACGGCCCGCATAGCCGGGCGTAGTTGCCGGCCGCACCAGGATCAGGCGGCCTGCGGCGATTTTTGCCCTGTACAGCCCTATTCTCCCTTGGAGGGAAATGGTACCATACTAATGGCGAAGTATTTGGAAATGCTATGGGAAAAAGGAGGTATCATCATGAAGGCGGACAATCGGAAGGTAGTGCTCATCGGAACCGGTATGGTAGGCATGAGCTATGCCTACGCCATGCTCAACCAGAACGCCTGCGACGAGCTGGCGCTTATTGACATAAACAGGGAGCGGGCCATGGGAGAGGCCATGGACTTGAACCACGGCCTGGCCTTTTCGGGGGCCAGGATGAAAATCTACGCCGGGGATTATAAGGACTGCGCCAACGCGGACGTCGTGGTCATATGCGCCGGCGTGGCCCAGAAGCCGGACGAATCCCGTCTGGCCCTTTTGCAGCGCAACGCCGAGGTTTTCCGGTCTATCGTGGACCCGGTGACCGAGTCGGGCTTCAACGGCATCTTCTTAGTGGCCACCAATCCGGTGGATATTATGACCCGGGTGACCTGCGCCTTGTCCGGCTTCAATCCCAGGCGGGTGTTGGGCACCGGCACCGCCCTGGACACCGCCCGCCTGCGTTACCTTTTGGGCGAATACTTCGGGGTGGACCCCCGGAATATGCACGCCTACGTTATGGGCGAGCATGGGGACAGCGAGTTTGTCCCCTGGTCGCAGGCCATGATCGCCACCAAGCCAGTGCTGGAGCTCTGCGAGCAGTCCGGCAGCCGGTACTGCGGTCAGGAGCTGGAGCGCATCTCCACCCAGGTGCGGGAGGCCGCCCAGAAGATCATCAAGGCGAAAAACGCAACCTATTACGGTATCGGCATGGCCATGGTACGTATTACCAAGGCCGTTTTAGGCGACGAGAGCAGCGTCCTCACCGTTTCGGCCATGCTGCGCGGCGAATACGGGCAGACCGGCGTGTTCGCGGGCGTCCCCTGCATCGTAGGACGTAACGGGGTGCGGCGGGTGCTTTCCCTTTCCTTAAACGAGGAGGAGCAGGACAAATTCCAGGCCTCTTGCGACACCCTGCGGCAAAGCTACGACGGACTGAAGCTGGGCAGATAAAAACCACACGGCTTGACCGTCCGATACGCCGCCGCCCGGCATGATCCATGCTTCTGGCTTGGGGCATGCCCCATTTCCGTGTGCTGCTGTGTTCACGGACTTCCGGATGTTCTCAGATGTTCCCGGGACATTTCCATCGTTCCTCCGGCGTTCTCGAAGGTTTCCAGACCTTATCCGTCCTTTCCCCGGCGTTCCCCGGCGGCCTATGCCGCCGGGGATTTTTTTGTGAGGAATGGAAAGTTTACTTGACATGCGCTTTTGGGTATGCTATATTGTGAATGGAAAGCTAGCTTTACATTTTGTAGGCGAGGTGGTCTATCTGAAAAATCGTGTGGAGGAGCTGCGTAAGGAGCGGGGCGTCCGGCAGGAGCAGCTGGCCCTGGCTCTGGAGGTCTCACGGCAGACCATAAGCTCCCTGGAGAAGGGCCGCTATAATCCATCCATTATCCTGGCCTTTAAAATTTCCCGTTATTTCGGTCTGCCTATTGAAAACATCTTTATCTACGAGGAGGAATAGCTCTCATGTTATGTAAAATGTATAAAGGGTATCAGAAAAAGAGCTTTTGGGCGCTTCTGCTCTTTGCCGGTCTTGTTTTCTTAGCCTTCGGTATCGTTTCCTACCTGCTGCTGCCCGAGGATTCGGTCTGCCTGGCCACCCTTTCCGGCTTCAGCGCCGGACTGGGCGGGGCCCTTGCGGCAGCGGCGGTCATCCGTCTGATCTGGCTGCAAATCAGTACGCCCGAGCAGCTTAAGCTGGAGGAAATTAAGCGAAACGACGAGCGCAACATCCAGATTTTCCGGCGCGCCATGCTGATTGTAGGCTATCTGTCCTTCTTTTTGCTGGCGGCCATGTCTTTGACCTTTTCCATGCTGGGCTACGCGGTGGCCGGATGGATTGCCATCGGCGGACTGTATCTGGAATGTATCGTTTTTGTTCTGGCCCACGCTGTGATTTCCAGGAAAATGTAAGCGGCTTGCAAGGGTTCAATGGATAAGGGGAACGATATGCCAGCTTCCATCCGGTCCGCGGGGCGGCCTGCATGGACGCTGGCGGGCTGCTGGGGTTTGACGGGCGGGCAGCCCGCTGTTCGGCAAAGGGCCGACGGCCTGGACGGCCCGCCTGATGACTATGAGGTCTGCCCTAACCCTCTCTAAAGAACGGCAGAACGGCTGCCGGGCGGCCGTCTGCGGCCCGGCCGGCTTCCGTTTTGGTTTGCCGCTGGATCTTTGGGCCTTGTATGGGTGAAAATCCATGCAGACAGGACGGGGGTAGCCGGACAAAAGCCCGGCTGCTGAGACGGGGCGGCGATATGGGTTTTCTGGGTGAAATCGTATAGGTCCGCCGGACGGCAGGATATAAATAGAGATTTTTCGGGCTGCGGGAAAGCTGTCAGGGCTTTTTTGCAGCCCGCTTTATGCAGAAACCGCAAGACCCTTGTCCCTTGCCGCCTTCCCGTTTATATGCAAGAACGGCATATGTATATGCAATGGAATTTTAACATGTTGGACGGTATAATATATGCAATAGCTATAAAACGATGGGGCGAGGGGAATGGAATCATGCGAAAAATGCTTTCGGTATTGTTATCGGTTATCCTGCTGGGCGGGGCCTGCCTGTCCGGCGTTTCGCCGGCGGCCGCTTCGCCGCTGGCGGGAGACGGGCTGGCCGAGGAGGACGGGTCGGCGCTCTGGCTGCGGTATCCGGCCGTAGAGCGGGGGACTTACCGGGACGCCCTGGCCGGTCTGACCGGCGCTATCGCCCTGGATGAGACCGGTCCGGTACTGACGACGGCCGCGGCCGAATTACAGGAGGGGCTGGCCTCCTTTTTAGGGGAGAAGCCGCCTGTGACCGCTTCGCTGGACCGGCCGGGCGTCCTGCTGGGTACCGTCGCCAATCCCGCCGTGGCCGCCGCGGCGGGGGAGGACAGGCTGACCGCTCTGGGCGAGGAGGGCTTTCTTCTGAAAAGAACCTCCCTAAACGGCCGGGAGACCCTCCTTATTGCCGGCGGCGGGGAAAAGGGAGCGCTATACGGCGTGTTCCGGCTGCTGGAGCATATCCAGTGCCGCCGCCCCTTAGAGGATTTAGACCTTGCCGACCAA
>JAAVYX010000223.1 GCA_022791355.1 Clostridiales bacterium
AAAAATGCTGGGAATACACAAAGTATTCCCGCGCTTTTTTCCTTGTGGCCACTCGTCCTGTGCGAAAATTCCGTCAATTCCTCTATTTTCAAACAAGCCCTAAAAACATGGGGGTATAATAACCGCATAGCGGTTATTATACCGAACGGATGGCCTCGCGCGCGGAGCGCAGGAATGCCGATTATACCATAGGCTCTAAGCCTATGGTATAATTATCAGTGCTTTCTAAGAGGCAATACGCCTGATAACCTGCCCGTGCGACGGACGCAAAGGGGAAAATAGCGTTCTCGGATGAAGCGATTCTGTTTTAGCTTATCGCGAGCGTCTTTTGCATTTTACCGGTGTAAAAAAACAAAGCCCGCCTTTTTCGGGCATAAGGAGGATAAAAATGTATCTTGCCAATGAAAACCGTTATCAGGACATGCCCTACCGCGCCTGCGGAAAAAGCGGTCTGCGTCTGCCGGCCCTATCCCTGGGACTTTGGCAGAATTTCGGGGACCTGAAGCCCTTTGACAACAGCCGCGCTATGCTCCGCAGGGCCTTTGATCTGGGGATTACCCATTTCGACCTGGCCAACAACTACGGCCCCACGCCCGGTTCGGCGGAGGAGACCTTCGGCCGGGTGCTGGCGGCCGACCTCAAGCCCTACCGGGACGAGCTGCTCATCTCCACCAAAGCGGGCTACTACATGTGGCCCGGCCCTTACGGAGACGGCGGCACCAAAAAGTATCTGCTGGCTTCTCTGGACCAGAGCCTGCGGCGGATGGGACTGGACTACGTGGATATTTTTTACTCCCACCGGTTCGACGCCAACACGCCCCTAGAGGAAACCATGGAGGCCCTGGCTCAGGCCGTCCGTTCGGGGAAGGCCCTTTATGTGGGAATCTCCTCCTATAACCCGGAGCAGACCCGCAGGGCTTATGCTATTTTGAAAGATTTAGGGATTCGCTGCTTGATTCACCAGCCCTCCTATTCCATGTTGGACCGCTGGGTGGAAGACGGTCTGCTGGATACGCTGGAGGAGCTTGGAATGGGCTCCATCGCCTTTTGCCCGCTGCATCAGGGCATCCTGACCAGCCGGTATATAAACGGCGTTCCGGCCGACTCCCGGGTGGCCCTGCCTTACGGGACGCTCAACGACAAAAGCGTTACCGAGGAGAAGCTGGACAAGGTCCGCAGACTGAGCCTGCTTGCCGCCGAGCGGGGGCAGACCATGGCTCAGCTAGCCCTGGCCTGGGTCTTGCGGGGCGGTAGAGTGACCTCCGCCCTCATCGGGGCCAGCCGGGTAGAGCAGATCGAGGAAAACGCGGCCGCCGTCCGTAATCTGGACTTTTCGGAAGAAGAGCTGGCGGCCATCGAGGCGATTTTAAGCGGAAAATAGGGAGGAAAGAGAATGCCGTCTAAAAAGGTATTGGTGATTGTGGACTATCAGGTGGATTTTGTAACCGGCGCGCTGGGTTTTCCAGAAGCGGCGGCCATCGAGGAGAAGCTTTGCCAAAAGATCAAGACGCGGCGGGCTGAGGGATACGATACGATTTTCACCTTCGACACCCACGGGGAGGATTACTTGTCCACCTCCGAGGGCCGCGGCCTGCCGGTGCCCCACTGTTTGCGGGGGAGCGGCGGCTGGCGTCTGTACGGCAGGGTAGGGGAGCTGCTGCCCGGGGGTATGGGCTATGAGAAAAGCCAATTCGGCTCCATGGAGCTGGCCGGCTATCTCAAGGAGCAAAAATATGAGACTGTAGAGCTTGCCGGCGTGGTGACCCATATCTGCGTGCTCTCCAACGCCGTGCTGGCCAAATCCGCCCTGCCGGACAGCGAGATTGTCGTAGACGCCTCCTGCTGCGCCTCCAACGATCCGTCCCTGGGAGAGAAGGCCCTGGACCTGCTGGAGGGTCTGCAAATCAAGGTTATAGGACGGGGGTAAGGCTTATGCGGCTCCCACGCATACTGCCGGGGGAAAATTTTCTGCTGTCGTCCGATAAGACGCCGGCGCAGGTGGCGGCCCTCCTGCGGGAGCAGGCGGACGCCTGCTCGCCCGCCCTGCGGCCGTATAGTCCGAAACGGTTTTGGGGACAGGTGAGCGAGGGGGGATTTAAGCTTTGCGTCAAGCGGGACCTTCCCTTAAGCGATTTGGGTATTCCGCGGGCCTACGGCAGGATTTACGCCTCTGGGACCGGCTCGGTGCTACAGATTCGGCTGCGGCTGCCTCTGGCCGTCAGAGCGTGCGTTTCCGTGTTTTGGCTTGCGCTCGCTTTTGCCTTTGGTTATATATTTTGGAGGCTCTGCGCCGATTTGCTTACCGCCGGCCCGTCGGACTGGCAGCTGGGCGGCGTACCGGTTATCTTTGGCTTTTTGGGCGGTATGGCGGCCGTTTTGTGGGTTTTACCGCGAATCGATTATTGGCGCTGGGCGCCGAAAATTAGACTTTCTTTTATGGATTGGCTGGGATAGGGGATTCGCTTCAAATTTGCTTTTCTCTTTTATTTGTTTAGCTTGAAGTGAGGTTTTGCGGCAGATTTCCTTTTATTTTTTCTTAGTAAGTGAGAAGTTTCGCGCCAAGTATCCTTATCGGAATACACCAATACCGTATCGTGAGGCGCGACCCCATCTTTTGTGACGCGACAAAAGAAGGGGGAGAAAAACGCGCACGGGGGTTAGCCGCCCCCGTGCCCCCCGCCGGCGACGTACATTGCGAGGAATGCAGGAGGTAGTGCCTCTCAGGAACCTGAGAAGCCCGAAAGTCGTACCTACT
>JAAVYX010000224.1 GCA_022791355.1 Clostridiales bacterium
CCCAGGAACGGGCCCACTCGTCCCGCTTCTCTACCCGGCCGTATATATAGGTCTCCCCCTGCCACGTAAAGGGTATGGAACAGTTGTATACGTCGAACCCGTCCACGCCCTGGAAGATGAGCAGGGCGCTGTCGTATATTTTCTTTTCTTTCTCGAACCGCGCCCGTTTTTCTGCCAAACGCATATGGTATTCTCCTTTAATCGGGGATGCCCTCCTTACGCAGACGGCCCTCCCGCAGTATTATTTCCAGGTCCTCCCGGTCCTCCGCCGCAAGAGCCCTCCGGCAGGCCGACAGATTTTCGATCAGCCCGTCGATCTCCTCTAGCAAGTAATCCCGGTTGCACAGAAAAAGCTGACTCCACAGTCTCTCGTCCACCGTAGCCACTCGGGATACGTCCCGATAACTGCCGGCCGAGTAGCCCGCGTGCTGTAAGCTTACAGGGGACTTGACGTATGCCCCGGCCAGCACGTGGGGAAGCTGAGAGGTGAAGGCGATCATCCGGTCGTGATGGGCGGGGGTGGTCACCGTGACCTCCTTACAGCCTACGGCAGCAGCCAAAGTTTTCATGGTCTCCAGGGCGGCCGGGTCGGTATCGGGCAGGGGGGTTAATATATAACTGGCCCCGCAGAAAAGCCTTTCGTCGGCGTTGAAAAAGCCGCTGCGCTCCTTACCGGCCATGGGATGCCCGCCGATAAAGCGAAGCCCTCTCTCGGCGCAGACCGGGCCGCAGGCCGACACGATCTGCCGCTTGACCCCACATACGTCGGTTACAACCGCGCCGGGAGATAGCAGATGGGCGTGCCCCTTCAAAAAGTCCAGCGCCGGTTGAGGAGCCAGGGCCAGAATCAGCAGGTCGGCCTGACCCAGCAGCTGGGCGGCCGGGGAAAAACCGTCCGCCGCCGGCTCCCCTTCTGGCAGTCCGGCGGCGGCCAGTCCCGCCCGCAAAGCCGCCCGGACCGTTTCAGGCTGCCGGTCGATTCCCACCACCCGCCATTCGGTATTTTGCAGCAATGCCAAAGCCAGGGACCCGCCGATGAGGCCTAGCCCCGCCACCGCTACCGTATATATTTTAGACATAACACAGCATCCGCCTCCCCTTTTGCCGAAGCCTTAATTGAATTACAAAAATATGATAGAAGCCGCCAACCTAAATGTCAATCATTTTTCGCTTGAAAATTCCCTTGAAAAGACAATGGCCTTTTTGCTGAAGTTTCTTATATCCTTTTTCGGATAGAAAGGCCGTCCATTTCTCCAGCCCATGTTGGCAACCGATATACTATGCTTTGCCATGCAAAGCAAAATTTTTGTGAAGCCCTCTAGCGCTCCTCAAGGAGGAGCGTCCCTTGCGGAAAGCAACGAATGACCAAAGGCCATTCGCTTAGATGGGCTGAGCGAAAATCTATATGTTTTAATATTTCATATAATCGGATATTTTGCGCTTGATATCCCTTTTCGATTCCTCCGAAACCTGCTCTGGCAAGGCCTATGATTCCGGCGTTACGCACCTCTGTCCGACATCCAGATATACGCAGAGTATATGGCCGGAAGGCGGAACTCGAGGCGGCCTATGCTTTCAGTCTGGTTTAAAGAAGGCGAATCAGGAATCGGATAAGCGTCTCCAATACTTGGTAAAGACTCGGATTTCCCTCCAGAAAAGGAAGACGTTTCAACATATACGGCATATTGCAGCTTTGAGGAGAAGACCCTGGCTTCCGAAAAGAGCCTAACGCTATTTCCCGATTAAGTATACGACTTTACAAACGGGGTTGGGCCGGCTTACAAAATGTCTTTTGTCCGCTGACAATCAAAGGCCATTCTCAGAAGTATGACCATCCGTTCCAGTATACAGCCACGGCCTGCGGCTCTTTGACAGTCAGGAAGGGGGCGGTATGGACTTCCATGTGTCTTTCTGGCGCATCTGCCGAGGGCTGTTGCAAAAGAGGTTCTTGGTTTTTCTCTGGCTGAAGCTTTTTCCCTGATAAAACCGGAAACTCTTTTTCGCTTAAGCTCCAATAGTAACAGCCGGAAGGCGCTGAATCCTTCCGGCTGCATACCAAACCGCATTTTTCCCTAACCGTCCAGCTTTAAGGCCAGACGGTTTTTATACGCTTTCGATACCCTTCTCCCCAAGATCAAAAGGCCGCAGGACCCAGCGGCGAGCCAAAATAAAGGCAGACAAGGCCGTAGGCGGCCGCCCACAGGGCTAAGCTGCTTTTCGAGCGGCTAACTATCCGCCCGTTAAATCCCAGAAGGCCCTCAGCCCCATCTTGGCCGTCGCTGGGTATGTTGCCCTTGTCAATCGATGGTATGGTCTGTCCAGCCTTTGGCGCGTCAGAACAAAAACCGCGCGCCTTTCCGTTCGACTACTTAGACCGGCGACGCTTACGTCCAACCAACAGAATCGCCGCTCCCGAGACAGAAAGAGTAGCCACCGCCAGGGCTGGAAGCGCATTACTGGTCTTGGGATTGTTGGAACCGTTCTGCGTCTTATCGCTGCCGCCTGTACTGGAAGAAGCCTGATCGGAAGAAGGCGCGGACGTATCGGTCGTATCCATTGCATCCGAACCGTCGTCGCCGGCAGGTTCCGTAATCTTAGAGGCGGCAAAGGTCCGCTGCGCGGCGGATAGGCTCTCTATAGCGGCGGCTATATCCGCTTGTGTAGCGTCCGCATTGTTCAGGACCGCCTGCGCGGCCTCCACGGCGGCCCGGAAGGCGGCTACGGCCGCCTCGGGATACTGGCCGGCCATTTCCCCAATAGCAGCGTTCTCCAGCAAGGCCTCCGCTTCGGATACATTTTTATCCAGCTGGACCTTATTCTCCGGCAGAGGCTTTTCGACAACCTTAAAGGTAATTTTCACCACCGTGTCAGCTTCAATAGCCGACACGGTCAGCTTGCCGTTCGCATAGACGTACTTAGCCTCGGGTTCAGCCGAAATGGCGTCCACCTCATATCCCCCGGCAGGCGTTACGACAAAGACAGCGTCCTCGCCGCTCTCCACCTGAAGGGTTGCAGGGGCTACGGCGCCATTATCCCCTGCCTGGGCGGTTACGGTATAGACTGCAA
>JAAVYX010000225.1 GCA_022791355.1 Clostridiales bacterium
CCAGCGGCATCCGGGTGGGCACCCCCGCCGCCACCTCCCGCGGCCTGGATACCGAGGACATGAAGAAGATCGCCCATTTCATCAAGCTGGCCATCGCCGATTTCGACAACAAGGCCGAGGAAATCCGCGCCGGCGTGGCCGAAATCTGCCAGCGGCATCCCCTGTATCAGTAAGATTTGTGACCCTGGAGAGCGGCCGTCAAACCGGAAGACGCCGGGCCGACCGCCAAAGACGAGCGATTTTGGGGACGCAAAGCGCAGAACTTCCCATCCGGCGGTAATAGAAATAGTGTTTTGGCGTTTTGCGGCCGCCATACAGGTTATACCCCAAAACAGAAAAACGCACGCATTTTTTACGGGAGCAAGCCGGAAAATCAATCCAGAAAATGCCGGCAGGCTGGAACGAAACGCGCGATTCCTTGCGGATTGCCGGTATTGTTCTCGCGGAAGCCGTTTCCGCTCCAGTAAGAACGGTACTTTGGTTTTGGTAGAAGGTTCTTTGTATAAAAGCAGGTCTCCGGGGCGGGTATCCGTCCCGGAGATTTGGCAATTTATAGTCGAACTGTATAAGGGAGGCGGCCCCAGTCCCCGCGTATTCGGGGGGCGGTTCGCGCCGCCCCGTCTCGGAAAAGGAGAGGATGTATATGGCTTTTTTCAATGGATCGATACGTTCGAGCGCGCTGGAAATGTGGACGGGACTGGCCGTCTCTCTCCCCTTTGACATTTCTGACGCCGACCGGGCGACCGCCCCGGTCGTCTACCTGCTGCACGGCCAGAGCGACGACCATACCGGCTGGTTCCGCGGCACCTCGGCCGACCGGTACGCCGCCGACCGGGGCATGGCGCTGGTCATCCCAGAGGTACAGCGCAGCTACTACGCCGACATGGCCTACGGTCTGGCTTACCGAACCTATATCACCAAGGAGCTTCCAAAGTTGGTGGAGCGGCTCTTCGGCCTGACTCCCGCCAGAGAGCGGACCTTTGTGGCCGGTCTGTCCATGGGCGGCCACGGGGCCTTGAAATGCGCCCTGGGCCGGCCGGAGCAGTATGCCGCCTGCGCCGCCTTTTCCTCGGTGACCGACGCCGCCGGCCGGGCCGACTGGATGCCGGCGGGCCAGGTGACCAGCGTCTGGGGAGACGAGGTAAAGCCGGAGGAGGATATCTTCCAGCTGGCCCAAAGCTGCGCGGCTCTGCCCCCGTCACAGCGGCCCCGCGTCTACATGAGCTGCGGCCTGGAGGACGGCCTTCTGGACCACAGCGAAAGGTTCCACCGGCATTTAGAGAGCCTGGGTATCGAGCATACCTATGAAACCTGGCCGGGCGGCCACGAGTGGGGCTTCTGGGACCAATGTCTCCCCAAGGCCCTGGATTTCTTTTTGAACCGGCAGGCTTAAGGGTAAAAGCTTACATGGCGGAATGCGGGATATACCATTCGGTTCTGTGTGGATAGATTCCGGCAACCAGTACGCTATGGGAACCCGGTCCCAGAAGCCAATTGGCATCGGCGTATAGGGCGGCCAAGACCAAGCGGCTCATAATAGTCGGACTAGAGGGCCGCCATATAGAGCAGGACCCCGACCGAAAAAAGGAGGAATGTGTATGGCTGCGCCGCTGGCCGACCGGCTGCGTCCGTCTGTCTTGGAGGATGTGGTGGGGCAGACCCATCTGTTGGGAGAAAACAAGGCCCTGCGCCGGATTATCGAATCGGGGGAAATCCCCAATCTGATCTTTTACGGGCCTTCGGGGGTGGGTAAGACCACCGTGGCCGAAATCATCGCCGGGGGCTGCGGCAAAAGGCTCCACCGGCTCAACGCCACCACCGCCTCCATCTCGGATATTAAGGACATGATCGCCGAGCTAGGCAGCTTTGCCGCCCGGGACGGTATTCTTTTATATCTGGACGAAATTCAGTATTTTAATAAAAAGCAGCAGCAGACCCTTTTGGAGTACATCGAGAAGGGGGATATCACCCTCATCGCCTCCACCACCGAAAATCCCTACTTTTATATTTACAACGCCATCCTCTCCCGCTCCACCGTTTTCGAGTTTAAGCAGGTGACGGCCGAGGAGATCCTGCCGGCCGTTCGGCGGGGGGTGGATTTTCTCGAGAAGGAAAAGGGGATCCCCATCCGGCTGGAGGAGGACGCGGCCGTCCATATCGCCCGTTCAGCGGGCGGGGACGTGCGCAAGGCCATGAACGCCCTGGAGCTCTGCGTTCTCACCGCCGACCGGGAGAAGGATGAAAAGGGAGCGGACAGACTGGCGGTCACCGTCGGGCGGGCCGAGGAGCTTTCGGATAAGTCGGCCATGCGGTACGACCGGGAGGGAGACGATCACTATGACATCGTCTCGGCCTACCAGAAATCCATGCGGGGCGCCGACCCCGACGCGGCTCTCCACTATCTGGCCCGGCTGCTGGCGGCGGGAGACCTGCCGTCGGCCTGCCGCAGGCTAATGGTCTGCGCCTGCGAGGACGTGGGGCTGGCCTATCCCCAGATTATCCCCATCGTCAAGGCGGCGGTGGACGCGGCCATGATGCTGGGTCTGCCCGAGGCCCGTATTCCCCTGGCCGACGCGGCGGTGCTGGTGGCCACGGCCCCCAAGTCCAACTCGGCCTACGTGGCCCTCGACCTGGCCGCCGCCGACCTGCGGGCTGGAAATTCCGGCCCCATACCCCGCCAGCTGCAAAATAAGCATTTTGACGGGGAAGATCAGGAGAAAAAAGGGCAATTCTATATATATCCCCACGATTATCCCCATCACTATTATCCCCAGCAATATCTGCCCGACGCGCTGAAAGACAAGGTCTATTATCAGTGGGGCGAGAATAAAAATGAACAGGCCTTCAAGGCCTATTGGCAGCGGATCAAGGGAGACACAGGCAAGTAAGGACCGGTATGCATAACCAGGGGCGCGGATGGGTAAGGGCCTTTTCATTCCGTGCGGCACGTTTTTTCAAACGGACGCGCGGCGAAAAAATGTAATCTAGAAGGGCGGAAAAAAGACTCGCCCAAACTGGTTTCATCGGTTACGCATACAGATTCTAAGCGTTTATGCGCGAATAAGGCGCGGGCAGACTGCGTCGCCGGCTTTTATGTCCGGCGAGGCGCTTTTCTGCGGGCGGGCTAACGCCCGTCAAGGTAAAGCAACGCAGCATGACGTAAAAGCTGCAAGCTGTATGCGGGCTATTTGCGATCCGATTCTAAACCCGCAGGAGAGGAGGCGGCCTATGCACACCTATACCCTGTCGGTCAAGGCCCTGCGGCTTTGGCGGGACTGGCTGGCGCTGCTGTACATGCTTCTCATGTTCCTGTGGGGGGCGCTGCTGGCTCTTTTTCCCCCAGCCGCTTGGATTTCCGGCGGCGTTTTCCTGCCGGCAGGGCTGCTGCTCTGGTTTTGGTATCTTCCCCGGCTGCGAAAAAGCTATCGGGTCACCCTCTCCCAAAAGGCGGTGACCTTAAGCCGCGGCGTTTTCGTCCGGCGGCAGTATCTGCTGCCCTGTCCCCGGCTGATTTATGTGGAGCAGTTTTCCACGCCCCTGTCCGCTCTGCGCGGGCTGCGGGGCCTGCGGCTGCGGGCCGCCCGAGGACAGTTGACCGTTCTGGCGCTGGACAAGGCCGACGCGGAGGATTTTCTTTCCAAACTGGATGAAATCAACAGCGGGGAGAAATAATTCTTTTTTCGCTTAACAAGAGGAGAGCAGGTAGTCAAAGAGAAATATGAAGCTTCCCTAAGGTAAGCTATAACCGACCTGGTTCAGAGCTACGGAACGACAAGGAATCACAGGTTTGCCAGGGACGGGAAGAACTCGTTACAACCGCTAACCGGAAGCGCTAGGGAAGTAGCCGGCGATTGAGGGGAAGAGGGGAGAGCGATTGATTAACGCGCAGGGAGGACCCCATAGGGCGGGAATCCAAAGAGCAGCCCTTTGTGCCGTTCAGGGAAGGACGTCTCGCGGAAAAACTTCGTTTTTCCTCTAAAATCCGTCGAAGGGGTTTTAGAGCAAATCCTGCAGATTTCTATGAGCGCGCCCCATCTTTGTGGCGTGACAAAAGATGGGGCGCGCCTCGCGACTAGGTAATGGAGAATCCATAAAAAGAAACCCGGCGCGAAACCGTGCGCTTGCTCATAAAAGTTAGAAAAATCCGCCGCGAAACCGCCCGCTGTGTCAATAAAAACAATAGCCTGCGAAAGGGGGCGCCGGCCGCATGGCCGTAAACAAAAACGGCCCCAAGGCCGAAAAACAACTGCGCGCTCATCCCTTCATGATCTTCGCCTATTTGAAACCCTATCTCTTCGTTCTGTTGCTGCCGCTGCTGCGGGGACTGCTCAACTACGGCGCAAGCGGGGCCCTTCCCCGCCTGATTATAGGAGAGGCGGCGCTGTCCGTTTTGATTGCGTCGGCCGCCGTCGTCAAGTGGCTGCGGTGCAGGCTTATCCTCTCAGGGGACCGCATCCGCATCCGGGAAGGACTGTTTCTTCATAAGGAGTCCATTATTCCAAAGGACAAAATTTCCAGTCTTTTTATGGAAACCCGCCCTCTGCTCTGGCTTTTTCGGGGGATAGTGGTACGGTTTGACACCGAGGCCGGCCGGCCGGGTAAATCCGACTTTGATTTAATCCTTCCCCTCAAAAGGACCTCCCTGCTGCTGGAGCTGCTGCCTCCCCGGCCCGATCCCCAGCATCCCGACCCCGACCGGCTGCGGCAGTACCACGCCCCGGCCTTTAAAATGCTGATTATGGCTGCGGCCACCTCTTCTTCGGCTACCGGTCTGCTCCTGGCCGCGCCGGTCATCAACAAGGCCGGTCAGCTGCTGGGGGACGGGTTTTCCGAACGGTTCTACGGCGCCGTCACCGAGGCGGCGGGACTGCTGGAAACGGTCATCCCCACCGGCGCCAGTGTGCTGGCTATTCTTCTGCTGGCCGGCTTTGCCGTCTCCTTTCTCCATTCCCTCGTTACCACCGCCCCCTTCCGGCTCTACATCAAGGGTGATCGGTTTACCTCGGCTTCCGGTCTGATTGCGCGGCGGCGGACCCGTTTTCGGGCGGGGGCTATTAACGACGTATGGATTCAGCAGACCCCCGCTATGCGCCTTGTGCGCCACTACACCGTCAAGGTCAGCGTGGCGGGCTACGGCAAGGGCCGCGGGGAGACGGCGGTGGTCATCCCCGCCGCGGGACAAAAGGAAATCAAGGGGCTGTTGGAGGATATTCTCCCCCACGCCGAGCAGGCCCCCATCGCCCTGCGCCCGCCTGCCCGCGCCCTTTCCCGGTTTGCGGTCTGGCCAGTGGTTTGGCTGCTGGCCATCCCGGCGGCCGGCGTTTTTGCCGCCCGCCTGCTGCCCGACTTCTCTGGATTTATCCGCTTTTCGGTCATGATGCTGATGGTTATACAGGCGATCATGGTTTCTCTAAGCCTGCGGCGGTATACCCACGGCGGCGTCACCTTCGGCAGCCAGATCACAGCCTACTCCAGCAAATGTTTTTCCCTGACCGAGATGCGCTGCCCCGGCGACCGGGCGGGGGTTATACGCATCATGCAGCTTCCTTTCGACTTTTTGGTCAACCTTTGCCGGGTGAAAATCACCGTCCGTTCCGAGAGCGCCCACACCCTGACGGTCCCCCATCTGGACTATAAACAGGTTAAAAAGACGCTGGAAACGGTGTACAAAACCAGGTTTTAAGGCTTCGGATGCAAATATTAAGCTTTCCCTAATTGACCTTATGGGCATTATAGGGTAAAATAGAAATATATAGATTTTCGCTCGGCCCATCTAAGCGAATGGCCTTTGGCCATTCGTTGCTTTCCGCAAGGGACGCTCCTAGCGGTTTGGCCTTTGGCCAAACCGGGACGCCAGTGAGGAGCGCTAG
>JAAVYX010000226.1 GCA_022791355.1 Clostridiales bacterium
ATTCCACATACCGCCTCTGCCCCTCGGCGTAGATGGTGTCGAAGGCCAGAGAGGACTTGCCCGACCCGGACAGGCCGGTAAAAACAACCAGCTTGTCCCGGGGAATGGTCAGGTCGATTCCCTTGAGATTATGCTCTCTTGCGCCCTTTATTACGATTTTATCCTGTGCCATATACTTCTCCTTTTTGCGTATGACTTTGCCGCCGGCTGGAAAAAAATAAACGTTTGTTCGTGACGTGCTGTCTCTTAGTATACGACATTATTTTTTTATTTACAAGGGGGAAGGGGAATTTTCATTTTTTCCTTGCTTTTTTCTTTTTATTGTTTAGGTTCGAGGAAGGTTTCTTGTCAAATTTTCTTTTTTATTATATGGGTGAGATAGCGGCTTCGCGCCATATGCTTTTCGGATTTCTCCAATACCCTATCTAGTAGCGTCTGCCGTCTGGCGTCCCGGCGCTAAAGCGCCTTTATGCCTATCTTTTGCCAAGCGACAAAAGCTGGGAGAGAAAAACGCTGCCGCCTGCGGCCTTGTAGGCTACGCCGCTGACGTCGTCTACAGGGCCGCGCACTTCCGAACGCTTCCGGCTGTCTCCTGCCGCCTTGAGTTGGGTGCGTTTCACTTAAACGCCGGCTAAAAGCTGAGATAAAAACAGCAGCCGCGCTGCCGCTTTTACGCATCTGCCGGCGGGCGGACGGTTGAAACGGAAAGGTTCCGAATCGAGATAGTTTGGAGGCTGTTTTCTTAGCTTGTGAAGCATTTTACAAAAAAATACGCCCGGCTATTTAGCCGGGCGCTTGGAGCTGCTAACCAGATTCGAACTGGTGACCTCATCCTTACCAAGGATGTGCTCTACCACCTGAGCCATAGCAGCTTATTCATTTGCTGTCTCCATGTTGGCGACGAAAATTATTATACGCGAAGCCGCCTGATTTGTCAAGGACTATTTTGTTTTTTCTTGTAACTTTCGCGGCACGCTTTTTCGCCGGCCGCCTGTAAGCGGTCCGCTCTCAGCGATAGGAAGGGACGGCTGAGAGCGGATGGGTAGGGGTTGTTTGGCGCGGTCAGGCTTCTACGGTGATTTCCCGGTAGTTGCCCAGAAAGGCCAGATCTTCGGTTTCGTCCTCCAGCGCCGTGAGCAGACTGGCCAGCACCTGACTATCGGAAGCGCCTGCGAAATCCACGTAAAAGACGTACTGAAAGCCGCCGCGCCTGGCCGCGCGGGATTCCAGCTTGGTCAGATTCAGTCCTCTGGCGGCGAAATGGCCCAGCAGCCGATGAAGGGAGCCGGTGACGTGGGGGAGGGAAAAGACCAGACTGACCTTATTGGCGTCGGACGCGATACGCATTTCCCTGGAAATAGAGATAAACCGGGTGGCGTTGTTCTCGTTGGCTTGGATGCCGGAGGCCAGGATGCGCAGGCCGTACAGCTCGGCCGCTTCGGCCGAGCCGATGGCCGCCAGATGGACATCCCTCTTTTCCCCCACCATTTTAGCCGCCGCCGCCGTACTGGCGTAGGAGACGGCCGTGTAGCCGCGAGCCTTGAGGAAGGCCTCGGATTGGGCCAGAGCCTGGGGGTGGGAGTAGACCGTGCGGACGGTTGACAGGTCCGCGCCGGGACAAGCCAACAGGTTCTGCCGGATGCCCATACTTACCCCCGCTGTGATGGAATGCCGGTATTGCAGGATCAAATCGTAGACCTCGGTGACCGAGCCGGCGGTGGAATTCTCCACAGGGGTCACCCCCCGTACCGCCCGGCCGGTTTCCACGGCCTCGAAAACGTCGGCGAACTTTTCACAGTACAGCAGCCGGGCGTTGGGATAGAGCAGCTTGGCCGTCCGGCTGCAAAAGGCGCCGTCGACCCCGTAGCAGGCCACCGTGCCGGTGATGGCGCCGGCCGCCTGGGCGGTGGGCTGTCTGTCGGCCGCTTCCTGTATTCGTTTGGCGAGAGGGGAGACCCGGCGCAGCATGTCCCGCTGCATTTCCCGGCTGACCCCCATCAGGGAACGGTAAACGCTGGCCACATAGGAGCCGTAAGGCTGGGCCCGCTGGGCGGCCAGGCCGACTACCGTTTCCTCTCTGGAAGCGTCCAGCACGGGGATACCCTCGGCCGACTTGATTTGGGCCACCTGTGCCGAACAGGCCATGCGCCGGGCCAGTAAGGGCGCTAACTGGGCGTCGATCTCGTTGATCCGCCGCCTGACCCCGGCCAGAGCTTCGGAACTTGCCGCACGCAGATTGTCGGTTGGTTCCGCGCCGTTGTAGATATCGTCCTGGGCCGATGTTTCGGAACTTGTCGCGCACTGACTATCGGCCGGTTCCGCATCGTTGCGGATATCGTCCTGGTCCAATGCTTCAGAACTTGCCGAACACCGGCTGTCGGCTGAATCCGTGCTGTTGCAGACAGCATCCCCGGACCTTTCCGCGGTATGGGCCGCCCGGCCGGTATAGTTTTCATCTATGGAATCGCTCATAGCTTCCCATCCTCCGCCATCAAATTGAGCAGGCCCACGGCCATGGCCGCCTCCAGCGCCGGCAGGGCCCGGGGTACGATACAGGGGTCGTGCCGGCCCTTGATCTGGAGGGTGGTATTTTCCCCGGTTTCCAGATTGACCGTCTTCTGCGGCTTCCCGATGGAGGGGGTGGGCTTTAAGGCCGCCTGTACCAGAATGGGCATGCCGGTGGTGATGCCGCCGGTAATGCCGCCGCAGTGATTGGAGGCGGTGCGGACAGCTCCCGCCTCGTCGGCGTAGAGACTATCGTTGGCCTGACTGCCCAGCATGTCCCCAAATCCGAAGCCCGCTCCAAAGGAGACGGCCTTGACGGCCGGCACCCCGTAGAGCGCCCCGGCCAGGACGTTTTCCACCCCCCGGAACATGGGAGAGCCCAGGCCGGCGGGCATGCCCACCGCCGCCAGCTCCACAATGCCGCCCACACTGTCGGCCTGGAGCCGGGCGGCCTCGATGACCTCCCGCATCTCGCCCCGGACGATGGGGGAAAGGGTGGCAAAGTAGATTTCGGACAGCTCGTCCAGCAGCTCCACGGGAATATGGACCGGATCGAAGCTTTCATCCTTGGCCTGCCCCACCTGTAGGACGTGGCCGCCGATGTGAACCCCTTTGCGCAGCAGTATCTGCCGGCAGATACTGCCGGCGATGACCAGGGGGGCGGTCAGGCGGCCGGAAAAATGGCCGCTGCCGCTTACGTCGTTAAATCCGCCGTAGCGGAGATTGGCGGCGTAGTCGGCGTGGGAGGGGCGGGGACACAGGGCGATGTTGCTGTAGTCCCCCGAGCGGGTGTCCTCGTTGCGGATAACGCCGCAGAGGGGCGCGCCGGTGGTGCGGCCGTTTTTTAGGCCCGAGAGGATGTGACAGACGTCCTTTTCCTTCCGGCGGGTGGCCGTGGGGTCCTGCCCCGGGGCCCGGCGGGCAAGCTGCTCGGCAATGGCCTCCTCGGAAATGGGCTCGCCGGCCGGCAGACCGTTTATCACCACCCCGATGGCCGGGCCGTGGCTTTCGCCAAATATACTGATTTCCACCGCGTTTCCAAAGCTAGACGACATGGGCCTTACCTCCAAGCATATTGTAATCGGCAAAAAAGCCGGGATAGGATTTGGCTGCGGCCTGCGCGTCGGTGACGACGCTTTCCTCCGCAGCAAAGGCTGCGGCTATGGAAAAGGCCATGACGATACGGTGGTCGCCAGCCCCGTCTACAAGTCCGCCCCGAGGTTTGTCCCCCCCGGATATTACCAGCCCGTCAGGCTGTTCGGTCGCTTGAACGCCCATAGCGGTAAGCCCGGCGGCGATGGCGGCGATCCGGTCGCTCTCCTTGATGCGCAGACGGGCCCCGCCTGTGAGAACCGTCCTGTCGGGCGCGAAGGCCGCGCAAACGGCCAGAGCGGGGGCCATGTCGGGCACCTGGCTTACATCGATGACCGCCCCCCGCAGCCGGCCGGGGGAGACCAGCAGGTCCCCCTTTTCCCAGCTGATTTTTGCGCCCAGACGGCCGAAGAGCTCCACCGCCGCCTTGTCCCCCTGAGCCGAGTCGGGATTTAAGCCGGCCAGGGCGATGGAACCGCCCAGGGCGCCCGCCGCCAGATAAAAGGCGGCGGCCGACCAATCCGCCTCTACCCGGCAGTCTGTAGGCCGGTAACGGGAGCCGGCCGGGATCCGGTACCCGTCGGACAGGCGCTCCACCCGGACCCCGAAGGCCGCCATGGTCCGCAGGGTCATGTCCACATATCCGGCCGATTGGAGCGGGGTGGTCAATTGGATACGGCTTTCCGCTCCGGTCAGGGGCAGGGCCAGCAGCAGGCCGGTGATATACTGGGAGCTTACGTCCCCCGGCAGCCGGTAGGTCCCGCCCGGCAGCCGTCCCGTCAGGCGCAGGGGCAGATTGTCTTCCCCAAGGGACTGACAGGTAAGACCCCGCTCCTGAAAAAGCGCGGTCAGAGCGTCGATGGGCCGCTGGGGCAGCCGTCCCTCCCCCGTAAACCGGACGGGACGGCCCATCGCGGCCGCAACCGGCAGCAGAAAGCGCAGGGTGGAGCCCGATTCGCCGCAGTCGCAGACCGGCTCGGGCCCGGGGCCGGGTTCGCATCCGATTTCGAGTCCGGGCGTGGGTCCGGGCTCGGATCCGGGCTCGAGTGCGAATGTAGATACGGCATCGGATCCAATCGGACGATTGTCCCCGCCGCCTCTCTCGTTGTCCCCCGCCTCAAACCGGACGCCGTGGACGACGGCCGTATCTCCCTCCATACGGATATCAGCGCCCAGGGCTTTCAAAACCCGCAGAGTGGCCTCTATATCCTTGGAGAGGGCCATCCGGCTGATCCGGCTGACCCCGTCGGCCAGGGCGGCGCAGATGAGCAGACGATGGGCGTCGCTCTTGGAGGGGGGGAGAACCACCCGGCCGTTCAGTACGGCGGGGTGAATGACCGCCCGGCTCATTGCAGTCCACCCGCTATAAAGGCGGTCAGATGATCGGTTTCCAGCGGATGGACAAAGGCCTCGCCCAAGCCTTTAAGCAGAACCAGATGGATCAGGCCGCCCCGCCGTTTTTTGTCCAGCCCCGCCAGTGCGCTCAGGCGGGCGGGGGAGAGGCCGGACTCCACCGGCAGGCCCAGCTTCTCCAGACAGCCGGCAATGCGGCCGGCCGTGCCGGCCGGGGTCAGCCCCGCCGCCTCGGCGGCCCGGGTGACGGCGACCATACCCATGCCCACCGCCTCGCCGTGACTGACCGTCGTATAGTTATGATGCCGCTCAATGGCGTGTCCCAAGGTGTGCCCGAAGTTTAAGAGCATACGCTCGCCCGACTCCATAAAGTCCCGCTCCACCACGTCTCTCTTGAGGGTAACGCAGGTTTCGATGAGCTGGGGCAGGAAGTCCTTGGGGTTTTCCCGTTCCAAGCGTTCGAAAAGGGGCTCCGAAAAAATGCAGCCGTACTTGACCGCCTCGCCCAGCCCGTCCCGAAAATACCGGTCGGGCAGGGAAGAGAGGACATAAGGGTCGATGAGCACCAGCCGGGGATTGTGGAAGGCCCCGGCCAGGTTTTTACCGGCCGGCAGGTCGCAGCCGGTCTTGCCGCCCACCGACGAGTCGATTTGGGACAGAAGGGTGGTGGGAATTTGGACAAAGTCGATTCCCCGCAGATAGACGGCCGCCGTAAAGCCGGACAAGTCCCCGCAGACGCCGCCGCCTAGGGCCACGATCAGGTCGGAGCGGGAGAGGCCGGCTTCGCAGCAGGCCTCCAGCATGGTCGAAACGGTCTGTATGTTTTTTCGTTCCTCCCCGGCGGGGAAGACGTGCAGCGAAACCGCGAAACCCGCCGCCTCTAGGGAATCGGCTACGGTCTGCCCATACAGGGGGGCCACATTGGAGTCGCTGATAATCAGGGCGCGGGCCGCCTTGGTCAGCGGACGGATCTGGGCCCCGCAGCGGCGCAGAAGGCCGGGTTCTATTATAATGTTATAGTCCGATTGGTTTTGAACCGGGATGGTAGGCATGGGGATCGCTCCTTTTCGCCTGACGGCGGGGGAATATTTTGTTTTTTGACTGAGAGAGGTTTGGAGGCCCATTCGCTTTTCTTTTCCTTTTAATATCAGCTGAGAGTGAGGTTTCGCGCCAGATTTCCCTATAGGATTCCTCCAAAAGTTGGTCGAGTAGCGCGACCCCATCTTTTTTAGAGCGAAAAAAGATGGGGGAGAAAAACGCTCGCGGGGGCGGCTGCCCCCGCGACCCCCGCTGGCGACGGAGCCTGCGAGAAATGCAGGAAGTAGTGCCTCTCAAGAACCTGGGAAGCCCGAAAGTCGTTCCTACTTTCGGTCAGCCGCTTGGCAGCCTCTTAGGAGCCCGGCGGGATGTAACCTAAGGCTGGTCTATGAACGCACTCCCGCCGACACTGATGTAAGCTTCAGTTGGGTACGTTTCACTTATCCGCCGGTAGCGAGTGGGAAACGTTCGCTTTTCATCCGGCGACGGAACCAGCGCGGAATGCAGCAAATAGTGCCTCTCAGGGACCTGGGAAGCCCGAAAGTCGTTCCTACTTTCGGTCAGCCGCTTGGCAGCCTCTTGGGAACCCGGCGGGATGTAACCTAAGGCTGGTCTAGGAGCACACTCCCGCCGACACTTATCTGAGCTTTAGTTAGCTACGTTTCACTTATCCGCCGGTAGCGGGTTCTGACCGATAGCATTATTGGGAAGTAGGCGGAAGATAGAGAGATAAAAGAAAGCAGAGGGTAGATAACAAAGTTTTAACAGACCCGGTTCATAGCTACGAGAGTAAATGACAGAAGAGGCCGACTAGGAATGGGGAGAACCTGTCTTGCAGCTACTAACGGGAAGCGATAAGTTAGCAGCCTGCGGCTGAGGGGAAGAAAGTAGAGTTAAGGGAACATGTACAGGGAGGTACCCCGTAGGGCGGGAGTCCAGAGGGCGGA
>JAAVYX010000227.1 GCA_022791355.1 Clostridiales bacterium
GCGTTTTTCTCCCCCTTCTTTTGTCGCGTCACAAAAGATGGGGTCGCGCCTCGCGATCAAGTATTGGTGTATTCCGATAAGGATACCTGGCGCGAAACCTCTATCTTACTAAGAAAAAAGAAAAGAAAATATAATCTAAAGCGAATCCTCCTGCTCAGCTAAATAAAAGAAAAAAGCCCAGCTTCTATTTTCCTTCTCCCCGCAGATCCAGCACCCGTTTGGCCTTCCCCTGGAAGCGCTCCAGGGTCTTGGGCTGGGTAAGACTTACCTTGGCCACGATGCCCAGCACGCTTTTCAGCTTGTCCTCAATGCGCCGGTGCAGGGCTTCCAGTTCCTGATACCTCTCCAGCACGCCGCCGTCGATGAGCTCCACCTTGACCTCCAGCGTATCGGCATAGCCCTCCCGGCGGACGACCAGCTGATAGTGGGGGCCCAATTCCTCCATGCCCACCAGCACGCTTTCCACCTGAGATGGGAAGACGTTGACGCCGCGGATCTTCAGCATATCGTCCGACCGGCCCTTGATCTTATCCATCCGGGCGGTGGTGCGGCCGCATTTGCAGGGCTCGTAGTTGATGCGGGTGATATCCTTGGTGCGGTAACGAAGCATGGGGATACCTTCCTTGGTCAGGGTGGTTACCACCAGCTCGCCGGTGGAGCCGGGCTCCAGCACCTCGCCAGTGTCGGGGTCGATGACCTCGCAGAGGTAGAAGTCCTCGTTGATATGTAAGCCGTCCCGCTCCATGCACTCGCCCGACATGCCCGGCCCGCCGGTCTCGGATAGGCCGTAGTTGTCGGTGACGAACATGCCCCAGTTGCGCTCGATCTGGTCCCGCATCTCGGGGGTGCAGCCCTCGCTGCCCAGCAGCCCCAGCCGCAGATGGTAGTCGGACATGGGATAGCCCGACTCCTTGGCCAGCTCGGACAGGTAAAGGGCGTAGGAGGGGGTGGCCACCAAACAGTTGGTCTGAAAGTCCCGCATGAACATAAGCTGCTTTTCGCTGTTGCCCGAGGAGCAGGGGACCACGGCGGCCCCCACCTTTTCCAGGCCGTAATGCAGGCCCAGGGCGCCGGTGAACATACCGTAGCCAAAGGCGATTTGGACGATGGTATCCTCGTTGGCGCCCACGCCGTAGACGATACGGGCCATCATTTCGGACCAATTGTCCAAATCCGATTTGGTGTAGCCTACCACGGTGGGTTTGCCGGTGGTGCCGGAGGAGGCGTGGATGCGCACAATGTCCTTTAAGGGCGCGCCGAACAGGCCGAAGGGATAGGTATCCCGTAGGTCGGATTTATTGGTGAAGGGAATATGCCGGATATCCGACAGGGTTTTGATTTTGTCGGGGGTCACGCCGGCCTCCTCCATACGTTTATGGTAGAGGGGGACCCTGTCGTAGCAAAAGCGCGCCATCCATTTCAGACGCTCCAGCTGCAAGGCCTCCAGGTCGGCCCGCCTCATACATTCTATTTCTTTGTTCCAGATCAAACCGTTTACACCTCGTTTGTACGGCGCGACGGGCAAGCCGCCGCGCCGCTTGATAGATTCTGCTCGACCCAGCTATACGAACCTCCAAAGGATGTTCCGGCTTATCGCAAGAAGGACTTCCCGAGGCTTGGTCAAAGCCCCGGCTGGGACGTTGGAGAAGCAAAGCGATAGAGGGTCTTGCAAAAATTTACGCATAGCGTATACATTATATTGCTTATTGTACCATATAACGCGTCGCAATTCCAACAAATTCGCCATAGTTCGCTATAGGAAAAAGTCGGAAGAATTTAGTTGATATGCCTGAAAGGGAGGCGAACCGGTTGTCAATCGACTGGGAGGGATTTATAATACATATAAATAATAAAAAATAGCGGCAGCCCCGCTCTCGCGGGCAGGCGCTTTAAATTTAAAGCGCCAAGGACGGGACGGCTTGGACGGCCGTTTTTTATAGATTTCCAAAGGCGGTCTATAAAAAATACATATATGCGATTATAGGAGGAAACCTAATGAAAGACGTTATTATTATCGGCGGCGGGCCGGCCGGGGTATCGGCCGCCCTGTATACCGCCCGGGCGGGTCTGTCGACTTGTGTGCTCGACCGGGGGCCGGGCGCTCTGGCCAAGGCGGCCTCCATTGAAAATTACTATGGTCTGGCGGCGCCCCTGTCCGGCCCCGACCTTCATGAGACCGGTCTGCGCCAGCTAGCGGGCGTAGGGGCGGAATACCGGCGGGAGGAGGCGGTGGGCCTGGGTTACGGTCCAGGAGCCGCGCCATCCTTTCTGGTTAACACCTCCGGCGACGGGGAACCGGGACTCTACGAGGCCCGAGCGGTGATCCTGGCGGCGGGGAGCGCCCGCAAAACCGTAAACCTGCCCGGCGCGGCCGCCCTGGAGGGCCGCGGCGTGAGTTACTGCGCGGTTTGCGACGGTTTTTTCTTTAAGGGCAAACGGGTTTGCGTACTGGGCGACGGGGCCTATGCCGTCCATGAAGCCGCCTATCTGGCCGGCCTGGCCGCCTCGGTGGTCCTGCTGACCGGCGGGGAGACGCTGTCGGCCGGCCTGCCGGATGGGGTGGAGCTGGAAACCCGTCCGCTGGCCGGTCTGGAAGGGAAGAACAGGCTGGAGCGGGTGCGTTTTGCCGACGGGAAGGCCCTGGACATGGACGGTTGCTTCATCGCGCTTGGCACGGCCTCCTCGACCGACTTCGCCCGCAAGCTGGGCGTGCTGGCCGAAAAGAACCAAATCGTGACCGACCAGGAGCAGCGGACCAACGTCCCCGGCCTTTTCGCGGCGGGGGACTGCGCCCAGGGCGTCAATCAGGTTGCCGTAGCGGCGGGACAGGGGGCCGTGGCCGGCCTTGCGGCCATACGGTATGTAAAGGGACTGACCAAAGCATAAATGTGAAAAAACCGCCGGGCGGCCCGGCTTGAAAGGGGGCGGCGGTTTAAACCGCAAACATAAAACGGCGAGGAATCCCTGTTTGGCCCCTGAGATTCACACTTTTTGGAAAAATACAGGTTGCCTGTTTTGCACAAAAAATATCGTTTTATCCTGTGAAAAAGAGTGAAAGGGAAAAAGCCGATAGAAAGCTGCGGGAGGATTTGACAATGACCCCAAATATATGTATAATAGCTTAAGTATGTACAGAATATGGGATAGTATGGCTGGACCTAAAATTGCAATAAATTCTCTCTGCTAGCCGGACAGTTTTGTGCAGACACTATTCTTGTAATCTTCTGTGCGCGGATTTTCGTTCGGGGCCTATGGACATTCCAGCGGCCCGGGCGTTCAAGCGCGTCTCCTGCGTCTTTCGGCGCTAAAGCGCCTCCACGCCGGTTCCCGCGCGGGGAGGCTTCTAGAGGCTAAACCGGGACGCTGCTTTTCGGAGCGCTGGAACGCCTCGCAAAAGTTCGCGCGGCGCATGTAAATTTTCCTTGCAGTCGTTTCCCCTGGCGGGAGGGTCTGAAAGGACCGGAATTGGAAATAGGGAGTGCCATCGATTTGGAGAAATTTATCATTCGCGGCGGCCGCCGTCTGGAGGGCGAGGTGAGCATCAGCGGAGCCAAAAACGCCGCCGTTGCTATTTTACCCGCCGCCATTTTGTCGGACGGGGTTTGCCGTATTGAAAATATTCCCGGTATTTCGGACGTTGCCGTAATCGTGCGGATCTTATATGAGCTGGGGGCCAATATCAAGGTCATCAACAAGAACACCCTGGAAATCGATCCCCGGCATATCGATTCCCACATCGTGCCGGCCGAGCTGACCAAGCGGGCCAGGGCCAGCAGCTATTTTATGGGGGCTATACTGGGCCGTTCCAGTAAGGCCCGAGTGGCGCCGCCCGGCGGCTGCGACTTTGGGGTCCGCCCCATCGACCAGCATATCAAGGGCTTCGAGGCCCTGGGCGCCAAGGTGGTCATCGACGGCGGTATG
This sequence comes from Clostridiales bacterium, assembly GCA_022791355.1. Lineage (GTDB taxonomy): Bacteria > Bacillota > Clostridia > Oscillospirales > Acutalibacteraceae > Howiella. Next base: position 3,922 of record JAAVYX010000227.1, read on the forward strand.
GTGGACGCCCGGGCCGACCGGCTGACGGGCAGTCCCATTTATCTGGATGTGGTTTCGGTGGGGGCCACCATCAATATTATTCTGGCCGCCGTCAAGGCCAGGGGACTGACCGTAATCGAGAACGCGGCCAAGGAGCCCCACATCGTGGACCTTGCCAACTTTTTAAATTCCATGGGGGCCGACATTATGGGAGCCGGCACCGATGTGATTAAAATCAGAGGGGTCGAGCGCCTCTCGGGCGTTACCTACAGCATCATACCCGACCAGATCGAGGCCGGCACCTATATGGTAGCCGCCGCCGCCACCGGCGGAGACGTGCTGGTCAAAAACGTCATTCCTAAGCACCTGGAGTCTATCACGGCCAAGCTGGAGGAGGCGGGCGCCAGGATCGAGGAATACGACGAGGCTGTCCGGGTGATCGGACCCGCCCGTCCCCGCCGCTGCAATGTGAAGACCATGCCTCACCCCGGCTTCCCCACCGATATGCAGCCCCAGATGGCGACCCTGCTGGCCGTGGCCGACGGGGCCAGCATTATCACCGAGAGCGTTTGGGATAACCGGTTCCGTTATGTGGACCAGCTGACCCTCATGGGCGCGAAAATCCAGGTGGACGGCAAGGTAGCCGTAGTACAGGGTGTGGAGACCCTGACCGCCGCCCCGCTGCACGCCACCGATCTGCGGGCGGGGGCCGCCATGGTCATTGCCGGCCTGATGGCCCGGGGCGTCACCGAGATCGAGGACGTGACCCATATCGACCGGGGCTATGAGGATGTAACCGAGAAATTCGCCGCGCTAGGCGCGGATATCAAACGGGTAAAAATTCTCAACCCCAATTTGCAGAAGACGGCTTTATAAAGGTTTTCGTTTGGCTTAGCTTTCGCTCTGATTTAGAAAAGGCCGGAGGTCAGGAGAAAGGACTTCTCCCGGCCTCGGGCCTTTTGTAATACACTGCGGCTGTCCGCCCGTATAGATCATATAACCCACACTCCCATTCAGAGTGGCCGGAAAGGTTTTTCTTTTTTGTATGATAAAACGATTTTTTCATCCCGCTGTAGCGGATAAGTCAAACGTAATAAGCCGGCGTCCAGAACAGCGCCGGCGGGAGGCGCTTATAGATCAGGTATCTGTTATCTCTTGCCGGTTTGCTAAAAGCGAAGCCTCAATCCCAGTCAATAAAAGTATAAAGTATCCAGATTACAGCCGGCGGCAAAGCCCATACGGCCTGATAGTTATACATCACGGAAATAAAAAAGGACAGGCGCGCCGCGCCCGTCGGAAAACAAAAAGGAGGCGGACGGCTTGTCCAGATTTTGCCCCTTGTTCAGCGGCAGTTCGGGCAACTGCGCATACATAGGCTGTTCGGGCGGCGGTGTTCTCATCGACGCGGGCGTCAGCGCCAAGGGCATCACGGCGGCGCTGGATCAGCTGGAGCTTTCTCCCGCTTCCATCCAGGCTGTTTTTGTCACCCATGAGCATGGGGACCATGTAAAGGGCTTAAAGGTCTTTGCCGGGAAAAACCATATTCCCATCTACGCCTCCCAAACCACCTTGGAAGCGCTGGAGCGGGACGAACGGTACGACGGCCGCACCAAAGCCTATCCCATAAACGGGGCGGCTGTGGAGCTGGACCATATGCGGGTCTCCCGCTTTGCCACCTCTCATGATTGTCCCGGCTCCAGCGGCTATGTGGTGGAGACAGGGGACGGCCGAAAGTTGGCCGTCTGCACCGACCTAGGCTACGTCAGCGAGGAGGTGCGGGACGCTCTGACCGGCTGCGATTTGATTTTGCTGGAGTCCAACCACGATGTGATGATGCTCCAAAACGGCCCCTATCCCTATTACCTGAAACGCCGTATTTTAAGCGACTGCGGCCATCTCTCCAACGCCGGCTGCGCCGCCGAGCTGGGCGGACTGATCCGGGCGGGAGCCACCCGTCTGGTGCTGGGGCATATCAGTAAAGAAAACAATTACCCAGAGCTGGCCTTGGCCTCGGCCCGGGCCGCCCTTGTCGACGAGGGCTATAAGGAGGATATGGACTATATTCTGCGGGCGGCTCTGCCGGCAGGCGGCCGGGTGATGGTGCTGTAAAGCAGCAAAGGACAGGGCGGAAAATGGGATAATATGACCGAACGGCTCAGCCGGAGCGCCGCCCTTTGCGGTCGATACACGGGGCGTCCGGTCCCGTGTATCGCTTCTTCTCAGGGAATAACGCGTACAGCAGTCTGCTCTTCAGACGGCTCGAATGCAGACGAGCTGGGAGCCGGCAGCCTTCTCAGCTCAAAACTAGCCGGACTTGCCGGCGCTCTGCCGGGCGGCCGTTACGACCCTATCAGCCCTCGCTTTGACCGCTGTCGGTTTCTTGGCGTCGTACGGCAGGAAGCCCCCAAGGGAGCGATTTCCAAGGCGCGGGAATCCGCGCTTTTTCATTGCGGGCCCCAGTCGTTTGAAAATATGGGGAAAGGAAAGGTACTGGGCGCAAAAGTCGTGAAACCGCGGCTTTTGCGCGTATTAGGTATCATGGACGATGCAAATGCTGAAAATAACCCTGCTGACGGTGGGCCGTCTCAAGGAGTCTTACCTGCGGGAGGCCGCGGCGGAATACGGTAAACGCCTGTCTGCCTTCTGCGCCCTGAAAACCGAGGAACTAGAGCCCGCCCGTCTGCCCGACCGGCCGTCGGAGGCCCAGATCGCCGCCGCCCTGGAGGACGAGGGCGGCCGGATTTTGGCGAAAATTCCCGCCGGCGCAGGGGTGTTCGCCCTATGCGTCGAGGGCAAACCCCTGACCAGCCAAGATCTGGCCGCCCGTCTGGCCGACGCGCCGCTGCGGGGGGTTAGCCGCCTCTGCTTTGTTATCGGCGGCTCCCACGGCCTATCTCCCGCCGTCAAAAAACGGGCCGGCCTGCGGCTCTCCATGTCGGCCATGACCTTTCCCCATCAGCTGGCCCGCGTCATGCTGCTCGAGCAGATTTACCGAGGCTTTCAGATCAATTTGGGCAGCGCCTACCATAAATAAAGGATACGGGACGGCAACGGTCCCATCGGCCGTCCCGACAGTTAAGACGGTGAAGATCACTCTGTAAAGCCATATGGGCCTCCCAGGATGGATGGCAGGCCTTGTGAAAAGCGCCCCCTGCCTAGCGACGCGGATCGGGGAACCGGCCGGCTGTTTGGGCAGGGGGCGCTTGTGCGTATTCTCTTGCGCAGGCGATTAGGGAAGTATATGGCCGGCAGCCAGATAAATGCGGTACCATTCTTCCCGGGTGAGGGTCAGGTCCGCGCCGTCGCAGATTTCCGATATGCGGGTTTCCTTCATGGTGCCGGAGACCAACTGCATCTGGGCGGGATGGCGGAGAATCCAGGCGGCGGCGACGCTAGTATTGGTCACGCCGTATTGCTCGGCCAGCTGGTCGATTACTTTATTGAGCTCGGGGAACCGGTCGTTATCCAGATAGACCCCTTCGAAAAAGCCGTACTGGAAGGGGGACCAGGTTTGGATGGTAACGCCCTTTAAGCGGCAGTAATCCAGAACCGAACCGTCCCGGCAAAGGGCGCCGTCGGTGCGCATGTTGACCTCCAGGCCGCTGGAGATCATGGAGGCGTGGGCGACGCTGAATTGCAGCTGATTGGCCACCAGCTTATGGCCCGTATACCGCTGGAGCAGCTCCATCTGGGCAGGATTGTGATTGGATACGCCAAAGTAACGTACCTTGCCGGCGGCGTGCAGGGATTCGAAGGCCTGGGCCACCTCTTCCGGCTCCATTAAAGCGTCGGGCCGGTGTAGGAGCAGAACATCCAGATAGTCGGTCCCCAGACGGGAGAGAATACCGTCTACCGATTCCAGGATGTGGGCCTTGGAAAAGTCGAACATTTTGCCCGGTACGATGCCGCATTTGGATTGGATAGCGAGTTTTTCCCGCAGGCCGGGCCGCTGCTTTAGTACCTGGCCGAAAAGAGCCTCGCAGCGGCCGCCGCCGTAAATGTCGGCGTGGTCGAAAAAGTTCAGCTCCCGTTCCAGACAGTGCTGGATAAAGTGGTCGGCCTGCTTTGCGTCCAGCTGGTCGATACGCATACAGCCTACCGCCACAGCCGGAACCTGCAAGGGACTGCCGCCCAAGTTGATTTTTTTCACGTTTTATCACCCTTTCGGCGTATTTTTTCCAGTATAGCATGTCCGGCTGAGGGAAGCAAAATCTTTTTTGAACCTTATGCCGCGCGGGTAAGGGAGGCAGTTTTGGCGGCCCTTTTCTCCTGACGCGGATATTACGAATAGATTTTGGCGAAAGAATGTGGTACAATAACCGCAAAGCGGCTATTACACCCAGTTTTTAAGCACGGCCTACGGCCATGGCAATTATACCATTTCGGCTTTGCCTACACGATACCCGGCGGATGGCCTCGCATGCTGCGCGCTCTGTCAGAGGTTCGGCTATAGGCCGCACCGAGACGCCGGATAGAGGTCGGATCAATAGTCGGACCAGGACGTCAGATAGCAGTGCATCCCGACCCGGGAAGCGGTTTGCGGCCGGAAATCGCAGACATAGAACGCGGAGATGCCAATTGTACCATATAGCGTGGCTTAAGGAATTCTGGCCCGGCGGGAAACCCTCCCCGCAGGCAAAAAATAAATCATTCGAAAGGAACGAATACGTTATGCAGATTGGCGCGCAGCTTTACACCGTCCGCGACTTTTGCAAAAATACGGCGGACTTTTCGGAGACCTTGCAAAAAATCGCCGATATCGGCTACAAAACGGTGCAGGTTTCGGGAACCTGCGATTATGCGCCGGACTGGCTGGCCCAACAGCTGCGCAAAAACGGCCTGCGCTGCGTTCTCACCCATATTCCGCCGGATAAAATCGCAGACCTGCCCGAAACCGTAGCGGCCGAGCACAAGACCTTCGGCTGCGGAGCGGTAGGAATCGGTTACTGCGATATAGAGGCCTGGGGAACCGAGGGCTTCGCCGCCCGGTTCGGTCCGGCCGCCCGGATTCTGCGGGAGAAGGGGCTGCGGCTTTCCTACCATAACCACGATAAGGAATTTATAAAAACGGACGGGAAAACCCTGCTGGAGCAGATGGCCCAGACCATGGGTCCCGACGAACTGTTTTTTACCCTGGATACCTACTGGGTGCAGGCCGCCGGCGGGGACCCCATCGCCTGGCTGGATAAGCTGTCCGGCCGTACGCCCTATGTCCATCTCAAGGACATGGCCTACGGCCGCAAAATGGCTCCAGTGGGACAGGGCAATATGAATTTTACCGGGATTTTGGAGGCCTGCCTGCGTAACGGGGTGGAGTACGCCCTGGTGGAGCAGGACGACTGCTATGGAGAGGATCCTTTCGTATGCCTACGGCGGAGCTTCGATTATCTAAAGGATTTCGCTTAGGGCTTGTTAGAAAATAGAGGAATTGACGGAATTTTCGCACAGGACGAGTGGCCACAAGGAAAAAAGCGCGGGAATACTTTGTGTATTCCCAGCATTTTTGACGCAGTGGACCCCCTTATGTGTAGAA
>JAAVYX010000228.1 GCA_022791355.1 Clostridiales bacterium
GACGCTAACTCAAGGCTCAACCTTCTTAAACCGAACGCCGCAACATGAGGATGTCTGACAGTCTTCAATACGGACTTCATAGCCCAAGGAGGAATAGGTCAGCCAGTTGCTCCACTTATTGTAGCTTTGGCACGAGACGGACGAACCCCCCGGCTGGCTGCCGAGGGTTCCAACCAAATTTATTGTAATAGATAGGATGATGTTATGGCGGGAATCACCGAGGCCGTTATGCTGATTTGCTTTGGCATATCCTGGCCCATATCGGCTTATAAGTCCTGGAAGGCCAGGCAGACGGGAGGAAAAAGCCTCCTCTTTCTGGTTTTAATCGACTTAGGATATATAGTGGGGCTCATCGGCAAAATCCTTTTCCGTCCCGATTATGTTATTGTTGTATACTGCATCAATCTCTTCTTTGTAACCGCGGACCTTTTGCTGTATTTCCGCAACCGCCGTCTGGAAAAGGCGGCCGCCCGGGAAGGGGCTGAGGAGGCCGGGCCCTGTGAGGAGAAGCTGCAAAAGGCGTAGAGACATGGCCGAATATCAGCTGGAAGTCCGAGAAAGGCGCGGAGGAGCGGCGGGGATAAGGGCGACGGCTTATTTTATCCGCCGCCGTCTCTTAATTGGCAAAAGGTTTGATTGCCGCCGGCCGCGTCACAGGGGCGGCTGCAGAGGACCGCTTTATCGGCCCCGCCTCTCGGCTGACTGCTAAGACAACCCGGCTTGCAGCGGCTTTTGCACCGTATAACCGTATGAGCCCTTGGAGGGAAACGGTATAAATACGCGAGGTAGGAAACCGAAGGTATGAGATCAGAGTATGGAAAAATTAGAGATAAGAAATCGGAGGTAAGAAAGCATGAGACAAAAAGCACGCAAACGTTTGGCGGTTGTTCTTTCGGCCGCCGCGGCCCCGCTGACCGGATGGGCCGAGGATTCGGCCGGGGAAGCCGTAAGGGTCAATCCCCTGGAGGTCAACTCCAGCCAGCCCAGGTATCTCAAGGGGGACCTGACGGTTTATACCGACATAGGCTCCATCGAGGGGAATCTGGAGGAAAGCGGCGGCTTTACCAAACAGGGGCTTTTCGACAGCAAAAAGGAGACCGGCGCCCGGAGCGCAGAGATGAGCGGAGACAAGGCGATTTCCGAAAGCAATCCCTTCTGGTTCTCCTTCAAGCTGCAAAAGGGCCAGCCCGCCAAAGCCCCCATGGCCTGTGCGATTACGACCTATTCCCTCGTTTCGCTCGTTGGCGAGGCCGAAAACAAGGCCCTCGATCCCAAAGACTGGAAGTTCTACGGCTCCAAGGACGGAAAGGCCTGGAGCCTGCTGGATACCCAGACCGAGCAGGAATTCACCCAGCGGGGCGAACAGAAAATCTATACCTTTGCCAACAGCGAGGCCTACGCCTATTACAAGCTGGAGGTCATCCAGAACTGGGGCCAGGACGGTTCCGGCGGCAATTCCCGCACCGGTCTGGCCGGTATCCGGGTAGGGCTTGGCGCGGATATCGATCTCGTGGACCTGGCCGGGCTCTACTGGAATCTGGGCGGCGAATGGGGCGCCAACGCTACCGACGATCAGAAGACCGAGACCATGCGGGCCTTCAGCACGGAATATAACCGTCAGATGGATTTGTATAACTACAATATAGGCGTGAGCGGCCGGGTACATAATCAGAGCAATACCACCGGCGTGCAGTGCGAAAGCGCCCTGTCCGACAATGGGACCAGCCCCTGGGGAACCGACCGCAAGTGGGCCCAGATGTCCGCCCCCTATGCGGGCATGGCCTTTACGGTCAAGGGCTATATGGCCAAAAGCCAGCCCGACGGCAACAGCGGCGCGGCCCTGGGCAATCAGGTGGCTTTAGAGGCGGACGACGGGTCGGTTTGGTATTAGACCTTCCGCAACCAGACCTGGAAGGTACTGGAAGGTAAAGGCCGACGGCTCTATGGACGGGCCTGAGAGGGTCAATGTGGGCGTGGGGACCGGCGCGGCCAACGACGCCGTCAAAAAGGCCATGGAATACGCCTATGCCGAAAGCGCCTGGAACCTGATGAACCCCGGCTTCAACCGGGAGCAGGGCGTACAGACCGAGGGGGACGCGACCTATCAGCTCTTCTACGGCTACGACTCCACCGGCAAGGCCGGGGAGGAGACCGGCGTAAGCTGCATCGCCGGCCTGACCGCCGGGACCTCGGGCGCGTATGTCATCGCAAACGATATCTTTAACGCCTGGCAGAAGACCTGGTCCGACGACGGGAAGTTCGCCGCCACAGGCGCGCCTACCTCGGCCGCGGCAATCGACGCCGACGGCAATCTGCGTCAGAGCTTTGAGAAGGTGATCTTCGTGCAGGATAAAAACACCGGCGAAATCCAGACCCTCAAAAACGAAAGCGCCATTTCCGATTTCAGCCTGGGCGACGGGGTGGAGGTCGTCCGTTCGGTTTCCTCCAAACTGTCCGCCACGGAGAGCCGGATGGTTTACATCGTAAAGGATGGCACCGATATCGCTGCTCTGGCTCCCACCTACGCCGGCGTGGGGGTTACGCCCCCTTCTGGTTCGGTGCAGGATTTCACCGGCTCCTATGATAACCCCATAGCCTATGTGACCAGTCCGTCCGGCGGGCAGTCTGGCACCCTGTATGTCACTGTGCTCACCGAGAGCCAGGCCGCCGCGGCCGACGAGGGGGTGCTGCTGCTCAAGTCCCGTCTAGACCTGCTGCCGCAGGACGGTAAGGCGGCCAAGACCGACCGTTCCCTCATTGTTTTGGCCAAGGCCGAATACGCCGCCATGGACGAGACCCAGCGGTTCCTGCTGGGCGACGCGTACGCCGCCAAGCTTACCGCCGCCGAGAAGGCCCTGCTGGCCGAGGAGAAGGACCACAAGCTGCGTATCCTCTGCGTGGGCTCTAGCACCACCGAGGGGGTGGGCGCCAGCAGCGGCAGCTTCTCCTACCCCTCCCAGCTCCAGTCCCTGCTGGGCACGTCGGGCTATACGGTTATCAACAAGGGCGTAAGCGGCACCACCGTGGCCGACCAGGGCGGCAACCCCTACCGTAAAACCTCCCGGTATCGGGAAAGCCTCCAGTCCAACCCCGACCTGGTGCTCATATTCGTGGGCTCCAACGACGCGGAATACAGCGCCTGGAACCGTTCCGACATCGATTACCCCGCCCATTTCCGGGAGTGCTATGTCAGTCTGCTCAACGAGTATAAGGCGCTGGACAGCAAGCCCACCGTGGTGGTGACCTATCCCTACCGCACCTTCGGCTGGGCCTCCCGGGACGTGCTGGTTCCCGACGTAATTCTGCCCATGCTCACCGAAATCGCGGAGGAGAACGATTGTCCCATCCTGGACCTCTATGAGGCCACCAACTTCGGCCAGCTTTCGGAAAATCCCCGGGACCTGATGCCCGACGGCCTCCATCCCAACGACGCGGGCTACGCCCGTATCGCCCAAGCGGCCGCCCAGTTTGTGGGGGCCTATACCGAGGCCGGCCTTTCCGAGCTCAAGGCGGGGGATACCGCTGTATCTCTGACCGACGGGGTTTATGAATACGCCGTCCAGGCGGCGGGCGGCTACCCGGCCGTTACCGCCAAGGCGGCCGACCCCGCGGCCAAGGTGGAGATCACCCAGGCCGCGGCGGATAAGCCCTACGCCGAAATCCGGGTGACGGCCGGCAAGTATACCGCCCGCTACCGTTTGGACTTTGTGGCCGACGCGGCCGGCGGCGCGGGTCACGCCCTGTCGGCCGACATTGCGAAAATGGGCCGGGTAAGCTACGACAATCTGGAGCAGTTCAAGGCCCTGCGCACCCGGTACGACGGGCTGACCATCGCCCAAAAGGCCCATGTGCGCAACGAGTACGACCTGGGGATCGCCGAGCTGACCGTAAACGAGCTGGACGTAAACGCCCAGGCCGCAAAGCCGGTGATCGAGAAAATCGAGGGGCTGGGAAGCTACGATACCCCCGAGAAAACCCCGGCCGTGCGGGAGGCCCGGGCGTCTTACCAGACCCTGACCGCCGCCCAGCAGGCCCTTGTGGGCAACATCGGCAAACTGATCGCCGCCGAGGCAAGCGTACCGGAGATCGACCCGGTCTACTACGCCAACGAGCAGCTGGGCCGTTTGGGCGCAGTCGCCTCCTACCGCGACGCGCCGGTGGTAAAGGCCATGGTTCCCTTTTTGGAATCCATGCAGGACGAGGACAAGGCCAAAATCGACGACGGCCTGCTGCAAAAGCTGGAGGCCGCAAAACGGGCGGTGGAGAAGTCGGAGAGCGCCTTTACCCTCACTGTAAACGACTCCACCTGGAGAGCCAGCGGCTATACCAAGACCCCCTGGATGCACAACGTATCGGCCGCGGAAAAGCGGGCCACGGCCGACGCTATGGCCGACGAGCTGAAATACGAGTATGTGGTCAACGGCTACGCTCTGGGCCGTATTTCCGGCAGCTACGATATCGACAGCGGCTGGGGAGACCTGCCCCTGATTCAGATCGACGGGGAAAACGGTTCGGTGGAGACCGATAACGTCACCCGTCCCTGGGCGGGCCAGACCGGCCGTTATTGGGCCATGGTCGCAGCCCCCTTCGTGGGCATGAGCTTCTCCCAGAAGGGTTACTTTGCCTCCGGCGATACCGGCGAGGCCGCCCTGGGCAACGCCTTCTCCTATCAGGGCAAGGTTTATCAGGTCTACTGGGGCTCGGTGCGCAGTCACGACGATGTGGCCCTGGAGAAGAATAAGGAGGTTGCGGTCTCCACCTCCCCCAGCTTCCCCGGGTCCAACGGCCGCTACGACGTTACCAACAACACCTTCCGTTACGCCTACGCCGCCTACAGTCAGGCCAACAAATGGGAAGGCGGGACCCTGGGCCTGCCCGCCGGCCTGGCTACAGCTGATGCGGACAGCGGCGTGACCTATCAGGCCTTTATAGGTCCCGAGGGCCCGGCCTATATCGCCGGCGCAACCGAAACCATCGCCGCCGTCGACGGAGAAGGCGGCAAGCCCATGGGGGCTTTCGTCCTACCCGCCGCCGTCGCCGCGGCCTTGGTCAACGAGGCCGGCGACGGTGCGGCCCTCTTCGCCAAGATGGGCGCGCCTCTGTCCGACGCAAGGACCGAGGAAGGCGTTGTTTTACAGGAGTTTGAAAAGTTTGACCTGCGGGTAAAGGCCGACGGCAGCTATACTCTCACCCCTCACGGCCAGCAGCCCGATCCCGATTTTGTGCCCGGCGATATGGATAAGAACGGGGAAGTCACCATTCAGGACGTGATGGAAGCCTGTAAGGTGCTGGCCCGACAATCGGCCGGTAAGGCTCCTACGGAAGACGAGATGCTGCGCGGCGACCTGGACGGCGACAAGCGTTTCACCATCGGCGACGTCATGGAAATCTGCAAGATCCTGGCTCGTAAGGCCTAACGGCCGCTCCTTGTTCCGTTCTTTGACGGATACAAAAATCCCCCTGTTCTTTGAACAGGGGGATTTTTTCTATTAGGGGCAGTTTGAAAAATCGGAATTGCCGTCATATTCTACACATAAGGGGGTCCACTGCGTCAAAAATGCTGGGAATACACAAAGTATTCCCGCGCTTTTTTCCTTGTGGCCACTCGTCCTGTGCGAAA
>JAAVYX010000229.1 GCA_022791355.1 Clostridiales bacterium
GCGCTGCCGACATGCGGGAATCCGGCCGCTGCGCCCCGACGAAATACAGCGTCTGGGGCAGGGAATCGGGCGTATAGCGGCGGAACACCGGCTGCCGGTAACAACCTGCTGCGAGGCGGCCGACCTGTCGGCTTATGGGATTGAGCATGGAGCCTGTATCAGCCGGGAGCTGCTGGAGGCGGCCTGCGGCGGTCCGCTCCGGCTGGAACCCGACCGGCATCAACGGACAGGCTGCGGCTGCGCCGCCAGCGTGGACTTGGGCGCGTATAACACCTGCCGCAACGATTGCATATACTGTTACGCGTCGGACAGTCCCGCAGCAGTGGCGCGGCGGACTGCCATGTACGACCCGGCCGGGGAAGTCCTGTGCGGACGGCTGGACGGAACCGAAAGCATAACCGAACGGAAAATGGAGTCCTGTCGGGAGCTTCAGCTGCGGCTATGAGTTGTAGGCGGTCGAAAGACCGGGGGAACCGCAAGGTCGGATTTCTCCGTAGGGCGTATAAACGAATGGCCTTTGACCATCCTGGCGGCCTCGGCGCTAAAGCGCCTCTAGTGGCTTTCCGCAAGGTCCGCCCCTCGCAAAAATGTACGCAAAGCGTAGATTTTCGCTCAGCCCATCGAGGGCTTCGCAAAAATGTACGCAAAGCGTATACTTTGTCTTGCAAAGTATAGGTATTGCGGAGCAATGGGCCTGAAAAATGGATCGTCCTTTGGAGGCGGACAGTCGCCCAACTGAGAGCCAACGAGATATCGCACAACGCACGCAGACAAAAACGGCCCGTCTCCGCCGCCTTGTATAGACGGCTGGGACGGGCCTGCTTTTGTAATCAATTGTGGGTGCGGTACTCGGCGTTCTGGCTTTCCAGGGTGGCGCGAGGAATAAAACGGTCCCATCGGATGCCGCACTGATGGTCGAAGTTGCATTCCACCACCTTGACGCCGGTATCGTCCTTGCCGATGACGATGACCGAGTGACCGCCGTAGCGGATATAATCGCCGATTTTCACCTGATCGAAATGATAGAATTTGGTCCAGTAGCGCACGTTGCTGCCGAAGAGCTCGTTGCCGATTTTAAAGGCGAAGCCCATGCACTGGATGGCGTTGTTGAAGTTGTTACAGTCGCACTCGCCGGGGAGATAGGTATTGTGGGTGTGGGCTCCGCCGCCGTTCTGATTGGAGGGGCAGGGGGTATCGGTCCACCCGTCGGGATTGTTGGGGCCGCCGATATGGTTCCAATACTTGCCGTTTGGAAACTTGGCCCGCAGGGCGGTCAGCTTTGCCTCGATATCCGCCGGCATGGGCTCGGGGTTGGTAGTAGGCTTGGTAAAGGTGATATAGGCGCCGCTGGTGTAGCCCGAAATCAGAGCGCCGGTTCCCAAATTGTTGCCCCGCACAGGATACCAGCCGTCCACCGCGTCGCCGGTAACCGTAATCTCCTGTCCCTTTAAGAAGCCGCCGATAGACTCGTAGCCGGTGGAGGGCCCGGTGCGGACATGGACGCTGGGAGAAGTTTGCAGATTGTAAATCCAGGCGGCCCGCTCGGCGGCCGGCGGCTGGGGTTCGGGATCCGGCTTGGGCGCGGGGTCGGGAACGGGTTCCGGGGCGGGCGGCGTGGGCTGCGGCGCCTGTTCGGTCTGGATCAGCCGCCAACCCTGACGGGAATCGCCGCTGTCGGTGGGCTGAAGGGCGACCGTTCCCTCGTCCGACAGGGCGGCCGCGGCTTTGCGATTGCCGGCGGGGTGGAGCATCAGATCGCCGGTTTGATTACGGGAGAAGGCCCAGACAAAGGCGGTCTGTCCGTCGGTATGCCGGAAGGCGAGACTGGAGCCAAGCTCTGCGGACGGCGCGCCGGTCCCGTCCCGCGCCTCTAGAGTATAGCCTTCATCGGCGGCCGGGCGGAGGATATAACCCGTTTCGGCCGGCTCTATCCGAAGGGCTTGGGCGTCGCCGGGCGTTTCAGCCGCCGCCAGCGAAAGCCCGCCGTTCTCATCCATTTGTATCAATTGCTGGGTGGAGACCGACTGTAAAGCGTAGGAGCCGGCGATTATCTCCGCCGGCGCGCCCGTTACCTCTACGGCGCAGGCTGCCGTCACCCCACGGCAGGAGGCGGTCACTACGGCCCGGCCGGCCGCCAAGGCGGTAACGCCGCCGCGGGAGGAGACCGACAGGATATCCGGCCGGTCGGTAGACCAGGTTACCAGAGGCCGGGCCATGGGGTCGGTCAGGGAAGCCGTAAGCTGTTCGGTCTGGCCGACGGCCAGCTCCATCGAAAGGGAAGAGAGGGCGAGACCGTCCCCCTTGATACGGGGCGCGTAACGGATGGAATGCCCCGAGGCGATTGACTTACAGAGGGTCATCACATCTGAAATGGAGACCGACTGGGCCGTCTCGCCACCCGCCAGATATCCATCGACCCCGGCCGCGCAGAAGGTCGCGTCGTACACAGGGTGCTGGCCGGCGGTGTTTTGGGCCAGCAGCTTACAGAGCTCCATAACGTCCGATATGGTAATAGCGCCGTCGCCGTTCAGGTCCCCGTGTACCACAGCGGCATATTCTTCGGTCTGACCCGAACGGGTCAGACGAACCGTATGACCCGTGGCCACATAGCCTTCGGTCAGCTCCGCATCCCCCGAAAAGACCTGCGCTTGTATGCCGGGAAAGCCAGCCTTGAAATCGGCGATGGAGGTTCGGCAGTTGATATCGGTCAAAAACAGGCCCTGCGCGTCTATGTAATACCGGCCAATCTCCCCGCCGCTTGGCTGCCCGGCCAGAGCCTGTAAAGGGGCCGACCAGACGGCGGCCGCAGCCGACGACGCCGCTATACACAGGGCTGCTATGGGTTTGAAAGGAATTTTTTTCATATTTGCGCTCCTATTTTTTGTAATTCTTTTGTTTCAATATTTACAAGTTTGTAACCGGATTATGTTAATCATAGCACAGGAAGGCGGAAAGGTCAAGAAGCCGGTCGAAAAAAATAGGATTTGTTTTTATATGTTTTTATATAAGTGGAGAGTTTACAAGAGATTTGCTTTTCTATTGTTTGACTGGATGGAAGGCTTCGCGCCAGATTTCATTTTTCGGAACCTGATCGCGAGGCGCGATCTTCCTTTCTTCACGCGGAGAAAAGAAGGCAAAAGACGGGCTCCCGGAAAAACTTCGTTTTTCCTCTACGCGAGACCTCTCTCTTAGCTATAAAAAGCCCCCAAGCAAAAAAGATAAAAGATGCATAAATCCTGTCCTTTCCCCAAAATCAGAACCATATGCACAATTTATGTTTCAGGCCATACATCGGTATTGGTGCAATTGCTTGTTGTGCTTTATGGGAGGGATTGCTATAATAATATAGTTATTAATTTTATGAATTGCTCCAAAACCCAATCAGTTGTCTTGTCTATTATTACCATGTTCGTAAGCATATGGTAATAATATGGCATCCCCGCGTTCTGCGCGTGGGGCCGTCGGCCGGTATAATGTCTGCTTTGCGGACGTTATACCGCAAGTTGTAAAATAGACATGGGAAATCTTACGCCGCCAATTGCGGCAGAATGGAATGTTGTAAATATGGGATGCACAGAAAACCTACGGAATATCGCCATCATCGCCCACGTGGATCACGGCAAGACCACCCTGGTGGACCAGATGCTAAAGCAAAGCGGCACCTTCCGGGTAAACGAGCAGGTAGCCGAACGGGTTATGGACTCCAATGACCTGGAGCGGGAGCGGGGTATCACCATCTTATCCAAGAATACCAGCGTGATGTACGGCGATATTAAAATCAATATTGTGGACACGCCCGGTCACGCCGACTTTGGCGGCGAGGTGGAACGGATTTTGACCATGGTGGACGGGGTGCTGCTGCTGGTAGACGCCTTCGAGGGCTGTATGCCCCAGACC
>JAAVYX010000230.1 GCA_022791355.1 Clostridiales bacterium
CTCAATGATTTCCACTTTCATTTCTTTGCACAGCTTTTTGATGATCGCGATCACATCTTCCCTTAATGTTTTGTAGATCACTTTTCTCCGGTACTTTGGTGCGAATACCACATGGTATTCGCACCGGTAACTCGAATGTGCTGTGTGTTTTACTTCATTTTTCATCTCGCTTAAAACCTCCTTGCTCTTTCGTGATGCGGCTGCCAAACCATCTCGATTGTAGCACGGAGGTTTTATTTGCCAAGGCCTGTTTTATTTACCCCTGGTTCAACCAGGGGTTTTCTTTAGCCTATAGGCAATAAAAAAATAACGCCCGGCTATGTAGCCGGGCGTTATGGTGAGCCATCGGGGATTCGAACCCCGGACACCTTGATTAAAAGTCAAGTGCTCTGCCAACTGAGCTAATGGCTCAAAACTATGACTTATATATTATAGCAGAGCTCGTCTTTTTTGTCAACTCATTCCTTAGAAAATGGAAAAAATTACAGAGCAGAGCAGCCATAGTCATTTTTACGACAACGCTATGCGGCCTCATTTAAAGGCCGCACTGACTCGGAAAGCAGTTAACGGCCTTTGGGCGTTAACATGACTCGGCGCGCTAAGCAGGCCTTGCTACTGTTTCAAAAAACGCCCTTTGCTGCGTAACCGACTGCGCGGCAAAGTTACCGCTTGGTCGCTTCTTGCATAACTAGACGCTTTGCAGGGCAAAGCATTTCCTTGCGGAAATCAGCTTGCAAGCGCAACTTATAAATGAGATTCTTTTGTCGGATATCGCGGTTTCGCGCTCTATCCCAGCCAGGAGGAATCCCGTTCCATACGGCCGGGACGGCCCATCAGATGGCCGATGGCCTCCCTGGCCGAACAGCCCTCGTACAATACATGATAGCATTGTTCGGTGATCGGCATCTCCGCTCCCTGCCGCCGGGCCAGCTCCCAAGCCGTCTTGACAGCGTGGTAGCCTTCCACCGTTCCCACCTGGGCCAGGGCTTCATGCGGGGCCGTCCCCTCGCCTACCAAAATACCGAAACGACGGTTGCGGGAATGCATGGAGGTACAAGTCACCACAAGGTCCCCGATACCGGCCAGACCTGCAAAGGTATTCTCCTTGGCTCCCAGCGAGACGCCCAGACGGGCGATTTCGGTCAGGCCCCGGGTCAGCAGGGCGGCCTTGGTATTGTCCCCCAAACCCAAACCGTCGCAAATTCCGGCGGCCAGGGCGATGATATTCTTCAGCGCCCCCCCCAGCTCTACGCCCACCACATCCTCATGGGTATAGATGCGCAGGGTGCGGCTCATTAAAGCTTCCTGCACCGTCTCGGCGGCCCGCTTATCAGTAGAGGCCGCTACCACCGACGTGGGAACCCCCCGGGCCACCTCTTCGGCGTGGGACGGGCCTGAAAGAACGCAGATTTTCGTCCCCGGTAGCGCCTCGGTCAGCACCTGACTCATTCGCAAATAGGTCCCGGCCTCAATACCTTTGGATACGCTTACGACAATACCTGGCTCCTGCACCTTTTCCTTTAACTGGACGGCCGTCTCCCGCATGAATCGGGAGGGCACGGCCATAATGGTGATAGCCGACCCTTTCGTATTGGCAAGCTCGGTGGTCACTCCGATTTCCTCTGGAATCGGTACGCCGGGCAACAGCTTCTCGTGCTCCCGAAAACCCAGTATATGGGCGGCCTCCTCCTCAAAGGGGGTCCAAAGCAGGGTCTGATGTCCCTTACCGCAGGCGGCGATGGCCAAGGCGGTGCCCCAGCCTCCCGCGCCTAAAATCGCTATTCTCGCCATGTATATCCTCCTAAAAGCCGTCCGTTTACTTTTTCGAAGTCAGAGGTTTTTCCTCTCCCTTACACAGACGGACGATATTGGTTCTATGCTTGACGATGATCAGTAAGCCGAAAAGGGCCGCCAGGAGGGTTACGATCCACCGGTTGGCCTGCTGGCCGGTCAGTCCCCCTAAGGGATAGAGCAGATAGGCGCTTACGGGCAGAGAGGCGGCGGCCAGCAGGGAGCCGGCCGATACAATTTTGGTGATGAGGAAAACCGCCAGGAAGAGGGCCAGGGCAATGAGCAGGACCCTCCAGTCCAAAATCAGCCAGACGCCTACGGCCGTGGCCACCCCCTTTCCGCCTCTGAAGCCGAAAAAGGCGGGAAAAATATGGCCCAGCATACAGCAGGTGCCGCAGAAAAAGGCCCCGTAAACCGGCAGCAGCCACAGATGGTCGAAACGCCCGTAGAGATAGGGGTAAAGGAGAAAACGTCCTATCGATACCGCCGCCGCGCCCTTGCAGATATCCCCCACAAGGGTGAGGATACCGGGCAACTTACCGGCGGTGCGGACCACGTTGGTCATGCCCGCGTTACCGCTTCCATAGTCCCGCACGTCCTTTTTGACAAAGAGCTTGGATAAAATGATGGCAAAGTTTATGCTGCCCAGCAGGTAGCTCAGTATACCGGCCAGCGCAATCAGAAGAATACAGATCAACATAAAACCACCCCAACCGCAATATTTTTATTCGGGACTTGCAGGACAAACCATGTGCAAAAGGTTTTCTCTGCGAACGTATAAAAAGTTCTGTATATTTTTGTATTTGGCGCGAACCCTCAATCCCAGCCAAACCAAAAATGCTGTTTATTTTTTCCCCTCTCCCCGCTCGCGGATAATAAACCGTACCGGCGTGCCTTCCAGGCCGAAGGTAGATCGGATTTGGTTCTCCAAATACCGCTGATAGGAAAAGTGAAACAACTCCGCCCGGTTGCAAAAACAGACAAAGGTGGGCGGACAGGTGGAAGCCTGGGTTATATAATAAATTTTCAACCGTTTGCCCTTATCGCTGGGCGGCTGTACCCGGGCGGTAGCGTCGGCCAAGAGGTCGTTAAGCATACCGGTGGAAATACGCATGGTATTCTGATTGTGTACATACTGGATCAGCTCGAAGAGCCGTTCCACCCGCTGGCCGGTTTTGGCCGAGATAAAGACGATGGGCGCGAAGGACATAAAGGAAAAATCCACAGCCAGCTTTTTGCGGAAGCTATCCATGGTTTTACCGTCCTTCTCCACAGCGTCCCATTTATTCACCGCGATAATACAGGCCTTGCCCGCCTCCAGCGCAAGCCCGGCCACCTTGGAATCCTGCTCGGTGAAACCCTCTGTCGCGTCGATCATAATCACGCAGACGTCGGCCCGCTCCACCGCCATCTGGGCCCGCAGGACGCTGTATTTCTCAATCTGGTCGTCCACCCGGCTCTTGCGCCGCAGGCCGGCCGTGTCGATAAAGGTAAATTTACCATAGGCGTTTTCCACATAGGAATCGATAGCGTCCCGGGTGGTGCCGGCCACGTCCGAGACGATAGACCGCTCCTCCCCTGATATAAAGTTGACCAGGGAGGACTTGCCGGCGTTGGGCTTGCCGATGATGGCCACGCTGACCATATCAGGTTCCTCCCCGTCTTCCGTCTGGTCGGGCAGATGGGAAAACACCTCGTCCAGCAGGTCGCCGGTGCCAAGGCCATGAACCGAGGAGACGGCGAAGGGGTCCCCCAGCCCCAGGTTGTAAAACTCATAGTATTCCATGGGAAGCTGACCGATGGTATCGCACTTATTGACACAGAGAACCACCGGCTTGCCGCTGCGCTGCAGCAGGGCGGCGATCTCCTGGTCGGCGGCCGTCACCCCGGCCCGCAGGTCGGTGACGAAGAGGATGACGCTGGCCGTGTCCATGGCCAGCTGGGCCTGCGCTCGCATCTTGGAAAGGATCACATCGTCGGTTTTAGGCTCGATGCCGCCGGTATCCACTAGCAGCACCGACCGGTTCTGCCACTCGCAGGTACCGTAGATCCGGTCTCTGGTAACGCCGGGGGTATCGTCCACAATGGAAAGCCGCTGGCCGATGAGCTTATTGAAAAGGGTGGATTTTCCCACGTTGGGACGGCCTACCACCGCCACTACGGGTTTTACCCGTCCTGCCTGTTCCGCCATATGGGCCTCCTCACTACATTGTACGCCCAGCCGGGCGCGTTTATCCGTCCCCGCCCTTCATCCAGGCGGGCGTATACGCCGGGTCTCCTCCCAGCCGGGCCCCAGGAACTCAGTTGCCCGCCAGGGCGGCCATGAGAGCGTATCCGTCGTTGGGCACGGGACGCACGGGAACGCCCAGCTCCCGCTCTACATCATTTAAAGAAACATCGTCTAAGAAAAGGTCCCCTTCATGCCGTAGCATAACCGAGGGAATCAGCAACTCGTCCCCCAAAGGCTTGTCCTTTAACTGCCGAATCAAGTCGCCGCCGGTGACCAGACCTGCAACGTTAATGGTATGGCCAAAAAAGTCGTTCACAATCGGGTAAACCCTTCCATCTAGATTATGCCATTTTGCCGCCGCCATGTCAACCAGTTCCCGCATAAGAGGCGCGGCCGAAGCGCCGGTGGCCAGGCTCACCCGCCGGGAGGACTGGGGGGCCGGCTCGTCTGTGACCGCGTCGGCCGCCTCGCTTTTGAGCAGGGCCCACAGCCCCACCCCGTTTTCCAGCAGGGCGAAATCCTCGTAAAAGGCGGCCTCGGGCATCTCCCGGCCGGCGATAAGATAAAACTCGTCGGCGGCGTAGACCCGGCGGCTGCCCGTTTTCTCTAAACAGTCTTCCCCAAAACGGTCGATACAGTCGATAACCGCGGCGGCGGAAACCGGGTCAAAGAGGGTCAGCGGCGTAAGCCCCTGCCGGTATTTGGTAAGGCCCACCGGCACGGCGGCGATACAGTTTACCGATTCGAGGGCGGTCAGGTCTCGCAGGGTACGCTCCTGTTCCGCCCCGTCGTTCCAGCCGGGGCAAAGCACCAGCTGACAGTTGATCGCGATGCCGGCGTCGGCCAGCCGGTAGAGGATTTCCAGCTTCTCCCCGGCAAACCGGTTGTTCATCATTTTAACCCGCAGCGCAGGGTTGGTGGTGTGCACCGAAATGTTGATGGGACTGATATGCATATGAATGATCCGTTCCACCTCGTGCTCGGTAATGTTGGTCAAGGTGATATAGTTGCCGAACAGGAAGGAGAGGCGGGAATCGTCGTCCTTAAAATAGAGGGAATCCCGCAGGCCCGCGGGCAGCTGGTCGATAAAGCAGAAAACGCATTTATTTTTGCAGCTGCGCTGTTTGTCCATCAGATAGGTGGCGAAGTCCAGCCCCAAGTCCTCATACTCCCGCTTGGAGACATGCAGCAGCCGCTTTTTCCCCGTCTCGGAAAGCACCTGGGCTTCCAGACGCTGCTCGTCCTGGTAAAACCGATAATCCAGCACGTCCATGATCTGGTGGCCGTTTAAGGTCACCAGGGTCTCCCCTGCCTTGAAGCCGGCCTTATAGGCCGGCGAACCCCTTTGCACGCTGTCGATGATAACGGCCATTCCGCTCTCCTCCATCCGCCGTTTTTATATTATTGTTTTACGGTTTTTCGTATTATATGTTTTCGTTTTTATGATTTCAGCTGATTGAGAGGTTACATGTCAGAATTTCTCTATCTTTTATGGATTCTTAAGCGGGAGGGTTCGCAGCTAGTTTCTTTCCCTACAAATGAAAAAATAGAGGAAGATCGCTCCCCCTCTATCCTCACCGGAACCCTCTTTAGGCCTCTTTCTTTAGCACGTCACGGCCATTGTAGTAGCCGCAGTTGGCGCACAGCCGATGCGGACGCTTATACTCGCCGCAGCGATTGCAGCGAACCAGCGCGGGAGCTTCCAGCTTCCATACGTTGTTGCGCCGCTTATCGCGCCGGGCCTTGGATGTTTTTCTCTTGGGTACCGCCATTGTCAGCACCTCCTTAACCGAATTAACAAACTCGCCTTAATGAAGCAAATCCTGTAAGGCTGAAAGTCTGGGGTCAATCTCCTTGGTGTCGCAGCCGCAGAGTCCCTCGTTGCGGTTACGGCCGCAAACCGGACAGATGCCCAAACATTCCTCTTTGCACAGATGCTTCATCGGCATATGCAGAATGACTTCTGAACGGACGAATTCTTCCAAATCCAGCCGCATATTTTCCACCACCAAAAGCGCCTCGTTCTCCTCGCTTTCCGCATTGTCCAGCGCGGGAACCAACATACGCTCCAGGGAAAAATCCTGCGGCTGAGAAAGGGCCGCGCCGCATCGGTCGCAAGCGCCTTCATACATCGCCTCGCAGAAAATCGTCAGGGTGACCACGTCGGCCCGGACGGAGATTGCACCGGTTACATGGACCGGCTGGGAAAAGGGGGTAATCCCCTCCCATTCCAAATCGCGCATGTCCATCTTTTGATCGATAGGCAGTTGCTTTACATCCCCGCTGAAAAGCGGTTTTAGGTCGAAAACCATAGCTTCACCCCGATTGTCACACAGATTATTATATCGACCCGACAATACTTTGTCAAGCACTATTTTCCTGCCGGCAGCGGATCCTTGACCGACTCATACGAAGAAAATCCGGCGGGAAAAGGCTCCCCGCCGGACCCTGCCGCGTTCCTACTTGCTTTGCTGTTCTTTAGAGCTTTTCGGCCGACTCGAAAACCGACGCGGGCAACTCGCTCTCGTCGCAGGAGACGGTGAAGGTAAAATTGGTCTCGGCCGCCTTGGAGAGCTTGGCTACCTGGGCCATAAAGTCGCTGAGCAGCTTGTAATCCCGGCCGCCAATACGCAGGGTGGCATCTACAAAGATATCGGTCACGTCGAAGTTGCCGGCGCAGATGCCGGCCAGCAGACCGTAGAACGCATCATATCCTGCAATACCGTAAACAGTGGTGTCCACCAGACGGACCTTATGGCTGAGATCATAGGTAAGAGCGGGGCCCTGCTCCACGCAGACCACATTGCCGTTGGACCTTTCCATCGCGCCGTTGACCGCGTCGATCAGCCTTTTTGTTTTTCCCGAACCCTTCTTGCCGATAATCAGTTGAATCATTTCAATCAGCTCCTTACTATTTTCATCCGCCTATGCGGTTCCTGCCCGTATACATCCTGGCCGACGCGCCCCAGATCGCCGCACGCTATCTATAAGAAACCGTTTATTAGGGTCATGCCGGCGCGTCTGACGCGTCTATCATTCCTCGCGGCTTCTATACCGAAACCGTCCAGGCGATACATGGTATTGCCCGCCCCATTCCGCGCGAGGGTCAATAGGGCGCGCAGGATTTGCGCCTCGGGGCAAACCTCGCTCGCGCTGCTGGTCCGAGAGATTCCCTCTCCGTTCCAGAACCGTTTGCGCGGCATAAACGATGCTCCGCTGATTTTCGCGCAGCTAGGCATCGTCCTTGCGCGGGAAGATATTTGCAAACACAACTTGGGGATACAGATTATGTTTCCGGGTTGCCAAACGCTTTATATTCGGCAACCCGGCGCTTCGGGCTCGCCTGCCGCGGAATGCTGGTCCGCTGCTCCAGAATCGTCCCGCGGCATGAAACGCCGCTGTCAACGATTCTTGCGTAACGGTTATTTTTTCGGACAGCCCCGACGGCGCCTCTTATTCTCCCAGTCTTGCCTCCAGCTGGGCTTTCTGGGCTTCGTAGCCCGGCTTGCCCAGCAGGGCGAACATATTCTTTTTATAGCTCTCCACTCCCGGCTGGTCAAAGGGATTGACCCCCAGAAGATAACCGGATATGGCGCAGGCCTTTTCAAAGAAGTAGATCAGCCGGCCCAGGTTTTCCTCGTCGGCCTTATCCATCTCCAGCGACAGATTGGGAACCCCCCCGTCGGTATGGGCCAAAACGGTTCCCTGGAAGGCCTTTTGATTGACGTAGGACATAGGCCGCCCGGCCAGGAAATTCAAACCGTCCCCATCGTCCGCCTCCTGCTGAATGATTACGTCGCCGCCGCAGTCCCCTATGGTCACCACCGTCTCAAACATGACCCGGCTGCCGTCTTGGATAAACTGGCCCATGGAATGCAGGTCGGTGGAGAAGGTAACCGAGGCCGGGAAAAGTCCCTTATGGTCCTTGCCCTCGCTTTCGCCGTAGAGCTGCTTGAACCACTCGGCCATCATGGTAAACCGGGGCTCGTAGCTGACCAGAAGCTCCACCGCCTTGCCCTTATTGTAAAAGGCGTTGCGCAGGGCCGCGTAACGGTAACAGTCGTTGGCCGCAAGGTCCGGGTTGGCGTATTCCTCCCGGGCCGCCGCCGCGCCGGCCATGAGGGCGGCGATATCCGCCCCCGAGACGGCGATGGGCAGAAGTCCCACGGCGGTGAGGACCGAGAACCGGCCGCCCACGTCGTCGGGGATGACGAAGGTTTCGTAGCCCTTTTGATCGGCCAACTGCTTCAAGGTGCCTCTAGCCTTATCGGTGGTGCAGTAAATCCGTTTGGCCGCGCCCTCCTCGCCGTACTGCTCCTCCAGCAGCTTGCGGAAAACCCGGAAGGCGATGGCCGGCTCGGTGGTGGTGCCGGATTTGGAGATGATATTCACCGACACCCGCTTGCCCTCGCAGATTTTCAGCAGGTCGGCCAGGGCCGAGCCGCTGATGCCGTTGCCGGCGAAATAGATATCCGGCGTATCCTTTTGCAGATTGTTGTAGTAAGGCGAACGCAAAAACTCGATGGCCGCCCGAGCGCCCAGATAGGAGCCGCCGATACCGATGACCACCAGCACGTCGCTGTCGGCCTGGATGCGCCGGGCCGCGGCCTGGATACGGACAAACTCCTCTTTATCGTAGTTCACCGGCAGGTCCACCCAGCCCAAAAAGTCGTTGCCCAGGCCGGAACGGTCGTGCAGCTGCTTGTGCGCGGCGGCCACCAGAGGGGCCATGCCTGTCAGATCGTTTTCCCGGATAAATCCGGCCGCATACTTTTCACTAAATTTTACCGCCATTTTTATCTCCGCTTTCTTTTCTGATGTGGGTTTCCTCGGCCGGCAAAACCGGCCGGTTTGCGCCGCGGGAGCAAAGGGCGACGCGCGGTCTTCGGCCCTGCGGCCGTTAGCGTAGCCCGGCGTTTCGGGCTCGCCTACCGCCCCTCGCCGACCTGAGAGAATCCCTCTCCGCTCCATGCGCGTCCCGCGGTACGCCGTACCGCTACCAACGCGCCTTGCGCTTCGGGGATTATCTCAGGCTCGCGGCGTCGGCGTTTCTTATTACTATATTACAATATTCCCCAATACATTGCAACTGAAAAAGCCGCTTTCGAAAATTTAATAGAAAATTTATCTTTTCCATACGCCCGGACCTTACAGGGTGAACAGGGCCGACAAAAGACGTCCTACCGCCCGGCCGAAAGTCAATCGCTCCACCGTTTCGGCGGCCAGGATATTCACGCAGCCCACCTCCTCTTCATCCAGCGTCAGACGGATTTGCCCGATTTGCTGGCCGGCGTAGACCGGCGCTTCGATTTCGGACAGAATATCCACATTCTGGACAAGGTCGCCCTGCCGGCCTTTGGCTACCAGGATACTGTCCATCTCCTCCACCTTGACCGGCGTGGTCTGCCGCACCCCCTTTTTCACCGGGATGTCGCCGAGCAGGGCCGGGTCTACCTCCACGGTGACTTTGGTCCAGTTGGCGAAGCCGTGATCCAGCAGCTTACGGGCGCTGTTAAAGCGGTCGTTGCTGGAGGGGCAGCCCAACACCACGGCCACCAGCTCCATATTGTCCTTCTGGGCCGTGGCGGACAGGCAGCTCCCCGCCTGACTAGTGGTGCCGGTTTTCAGCCCGGTAGCCCCGGGATAGAACCGCACCAGCTTATTGGTGTTGACCAGGCTGGATTGGCCGCCCCGCAGGGTATCCATCCAGATGGTGGTGTAATTTTTAATCAGCTCGTGCTGGATGAGGGCCCGGGACATGACCGCCACGTCAAAGGCCGAGGTAAGATGGCCGTCGGCGTCCAGACCGGTGCAGTTGATAAAATGGGTATCCTGCATTCCCAGCTCCTGAGCCCGCCGGTTCATCTGCTCAACAAACCCTTCCTCGCTGCCGGCCACCAGCTCGGCCAACGCGACCGTCGCGTCGTTGGCCGAGGCCACGCAGGTCGCCTTGAGCAGTTCGTCCACCGTCATGGTCTCCCCCGGCTCCAGCCAGATTTGGGAGCCGCCCATGGAGCAGGCGTAGTCGCTGGCGGTAACCACCGTTTGCAGGTCGAACTTGCCCTGATCGATGGCCTCCATAATCAGCAGCAAAGACATGATTTTAGTGATGGAGGCTGGGGAAAGCTTCTCGTGGGCGTTCTGCTCATAAAGCAGACGGCCGGTGGAGACCTCCATCAGGGCCGCCCCCTTGGCGGGAAGCTGCAAATCGGTTCCGGGGGCGGCAGCCGTCTCGACTACCGTCTCCAGAGGCTCCATCAAATCGTCCGAATAATACTCGGTGGCGATCTGTTTTTGGTAGGCTTCCTCCTCCTTACTGGCGGGTATGACCCCGTCGGCCCAAGAGGCCAGGGGGAACGCCAGCATAAGACTCATTGCTAAACAAATGATTTTTAAAATCTTTGGCATGATTATCGCACCTCCGCATCATGGGATCAGGGCTTGCCCCTATCCTTTCCCTAATACTTATGCGAAGGAACGGCAGTCCATGCCATATACCTCCAAAGGGACTGCGCGCCTGCCAACCCTTCCCCCAAAAGGGTCCGCACAGGCCGCGCAAAAGCGGGCGGACAATCGCTTCGCTCACGGCGGCCGGCTTCCGTCCGCCGTGTGTGAGAAAAGGTTCGCTGGACCATAGTTCCTGCGTCCGCCTTACAGATCCAGCGTCTTGCCGGGCGACGGTTCACCCCTTACGGGGCTTATGTCTGTCCCTTATGGAGCTACGTTAGACCCTTTACAAGGCTGGATCGGGTCCCTCGGAAAGCCGCACGATTTCCTCAATCAAACGCTCGGACCCCTGAACGCCCAGTTTGCCCGCGTCGACGCAGTAATCGTAGCTGTCCGCCCGGTTCCAATCCTTACCCGTATAAAAATTGTAGTAGTTGCCGCGCTTTTTATCGGCCTTCAGAACGTAGGCCCGGGCCTTATCCTCCGACAGCTTTTCCAGCTCCACAATCCGCTTGACCCGGATGCCCAAATCGGCGTGGACATATACGCTGATCAGCCGGGGATTCTCCCGCAGCACATAGTCGGCGCAGCGGCCCACGATCACGCAGGGGCCCTCTTCCGCAATGCGCCGGACGGCCTCGGCCTGCTTTAAGAAAAGCTGGTCGTTGGATAAAAACTGAGAGTAATCCGTGTAAGCCCCGGCCATCATGTGACTGCCCACCGACAGGGAATAGAGAAAGCTGTTGGTGGGCTTCTCGTCGGCCTCCTCAAAGGCGGTCTGGCTCAAGCCGCTCTGCTTGGCGGCCTCTACCAGCAGTTCCTTGTCGTAAAAGGGAATTTCCAGCCGTTCGGCCAGCAGTTTGCCGATTTGGCGGCCGCCGCTTCCCAGCTGCCGGGCCAGCGTGATGACTCGATTGGTTTTCATATGCGATCCTCTCCTTATTCTGGATTCGGGATAAAAAACATTCTCTAAATGCAATGTGGGAAAAATAAAACTTCGTAATCCGGGCCAAGTTCTGCGCAAAGCCGCTTATACGCAGACACGGCTTCCTCCGTAAACGCCGCTTGCTGCGACTGATCCCAAAGCAAACCGCGCCCTGGGTCCTCCCAATTTAACGCCGTATCATGCCGGTCAATCAAGTCGTTTAGTAAATTTGCAAGTTCTTGGGAGATTGGTAAGCTCTTCGTTTCAATCGGATAAGCTTGAAATTTTGCTCTGGCGGCGGCGTTATCGCTCCAAACACATACCCCGCAGGACCAGTCATACATAAATTTTAATTTATATTTAGCCATGTAAGCCCCCCTTAACAGCCGGTTTGCCGGTAGGCTAAAATTGGTTCTATGGTTGAGCTGAAAGGGCGGTTTAGCGGCGAATTTCTTTTTTGTTTAACTTGGGTAGAAAATTCATGGCAGATATGCTTTTTCTTTTTTTGACTGAGATCGAGGTTTCGCGCCCGATTTCCCTATGTGGATGCTCTAACACTTAATCCCGTAGCGCGCCCCATCTTTTGCCCCGCGACAAAAGATGGGGGAGATAGACGTTACCGCCTACGGCGCCCCTAAGGATACCCCCTTCCGTTTTTGGGGGCTTACCCCCATGACCCCCGCCGCAAGCAGAACCTACCGGGTATGCGGCAAGTAGCGCTTCTCAGAAACCTGGAGAGCCAAAAAATCGTACCTATTTGGGGGTCAGGAAGTAAGGAGACTCCCAAGAATCTGGCGGGATGTAACCTAAACCTGGTTCTATGAACAACGGCCGCCAGCGTATCTGCGCTTTAGCTGGGTATGTTTCACTTATCCGCCGATAGGGGGAGGTAACCGTTATCTCTTTTTTTAGGAATCGATAAGAAAGCAGCCGGTAATGAAGGGGAAGAGAGCAGAGTAAATGGACAAAGTCCATTCGTGCAGATGGGCTGCAGAGCAATCCATGAAATTTCCGGGAGCGCGTCTTTTGCGTCCTTTTCTTCGCGCGAAGAAAAGGACGTCGAGCCTCGCGATTGGAAATGGAGTATTCACGCGCGGAACCTCACGTGCAGCCACCAAAAGAAAAACTATATAGTTATATAGTTTATATGCCATATTATACCACGCCGTATATGCATTTTCAACTGTTTGCAAAAATAAACTACTTGCAATTATGTGTAATTAACATAATGCGACAGAAACAAACAGAAGATTATTCGGACCAAAATTCAGTCAAAGCGTCGGTCAGCTCCTCCCCGTCCCGGACGTAACGCAGGCGGGACCAATGGGCCGGATAGAGCCGCCGGTAGGCTCCGGCTGCGAACCGGTCGTCGATGAGCAGAACCGCGCCCCGGTCCCCCTCGTCCCGGATGACCCGGCCGGCGGCCTGCAGCACCTTATGCATGCCGGGATAGCGGTAGGCGTAGGCGAAGCCCCTTTTTTCCCGGTCGAAATAGTCCCGTAAAATTTCCTGTTCGGGGTTCACCTGGGGCAGCCCCACCCCCACGATCACCGCGCCGATGAGCCGGTCTCCTTTTAAGTCCACCCCCTCGGCGAAAAGGCCTCCCAGCACGCAGAAGCCGGCCAGCGTCCCCTCGCTCTCCTCCGAAAACCGGGCCAAAAAGGCCTCCCGGGCGGCCTCGTCCATGTAGGTCTGCTGGACGATGGTCTCGATTTCGGGACAAACCTCCCGAAAGGCCTGATAAACCTCCTGCAAATAGGCGTAGGAGGGGAAATAGACCATGTAGTTGCCTTTGCGCGCCGATACAAACCGCCGAATCAGCTCGACGGTCTCGGCCCGGCTGTTCTCCCGGTCCTTGTACCGGGTGCTTATCCGGCTGGCGGCAAAGAGACCCAGCCGTTCCGGCGGGAAGGGGGATGGCAGGGTCAGCCGGCCGGCATCCTCTCCGCCCAGCAGGGACTGAAAGTATTCCATAGGGGTCAGGGTGGCCGAGAAAAGAACCGCCCCCTTTCCTTTGTCCATACAGGCCGCCGCCAGACGGGAGGGATTCATACAGAACAGGCGGCAGACCGTATCCCGCCGGCCGGTGAAAATCGCGCAGAGGTAGGCGTCGTCGAAAAGCCCAGCCGTTCGCTGGAAGGAAAGGGCGGCGAAGTAGAGCTCCAAAAGCTCCCGCTCCCATGGGGGACTGGGCCCCGAACGGTCGGACAGCCAGCCCTCGCAGACGGCGGCAAAGCCGCCTACCTCCCGAACAAGGGCCTCCGGCAGGGCCGGAGAGATAAAAACGCCCCCCTCCCCCTGCCGCTCCTTGGAGGGAATCCGTTTATACGCCCGTTCGTCCTCTGCAAGACAGGTTTTACGCAGCTCCAAATGGGCCCGGTTGACCCTTTGCAGGGCGGCGGCCAAACGGGGCGCGTCCTTCCCCACCGCCTTTTTCAGCCTCAGAAAATCCGACTTGCGCAGGCTGGCCGAATACATGGACCGGGCCCGGTCCACCAGGTTGTGGGCCTCATCGATAAGCAGGGCGTAGTCCCCGCCCTCGCCGCCGAAAAACCGCTGGAGCTTTGCCTCGGGGTCGAAAAGGTAATTATAATCGCAGACAATGCAGTCGCAGAACAGCGCCAAATCCAGGCTCAGCTCGTAGGGACAGACCCGATGGACCCGGGCGGCGGCCTCTATCCCTTCACGGGAGAAAGCGTCGGCTTGATTTAAGGTGTCGAACAAAGCGTCGTTGATCCGGTCGAAGTGACCGTCGGCGTAGGGACATGCCTCGGGGTTACAGTTGCGTTCCTCCAAAAAACAGATTTTATCCTTGGCCGTCAGATTGACCGACTTGAGCGCGGCTCCCCGCTCCCGCAGCCGCTCCAGGGCCTGCACGGCCGACTGGCGGGCCACCGTCTTGGCCGTGAGATAAAAGATTTTCTCGCAGGCCCCTTCCCCTATGGCCTTGACCGCCGGGAAGAGGGCCGACATGCTCTTGCCGATGCCGGTGGGCGCCTGACAGAAAACACGGCCCCCGTCCCGGATAG
The DNA here is from genome assembly GCA_022791355.1 of Clostridiales bacterium. Lineage (GTDB taxonomy): Bacteria > Bacillota > Clostridia > Oscillospirales > Acutalibacteraceae > Howiella. Next base: position 14,423 of record JAAVYX010000230.1, read on the forward strand.
CACGGTAGACGGCGGCGGCCATTTCCCGCTGGCCGGGCCGATAATGGGGAAAAGGAAAGGACAAGGCCCTAGCCGCCTCATCCCGGCGGTGGTTCCAGCCGGTCTGCCAATCGGCCCATTTTTTGTATTTTTCCAGGATACGGGCAAAAAAACCGGCCAGAAAATCCCGGCTGAACCGGCGGCGGTAGTACCGGATTTCCTCGGTTTCGGCCTGAAAGTAGGTCAGCCGCACCCCGACCTGGGGCAGCTCTTCCTTTTCGGCGCAGATGTGGGCGTAGCAGAGAGCCTGGGCCCAGTGGGACGGATTGAAGGCCTCGGTAAGCTGGTCGAAGGGCAGCAGGGTGGTCTTGATCTCGTCCACGACCAGCGGGGGCGGACCGTCGCAGTCTCCCTCGGCCGGAGCCTGGGACCAAAGCGCATGGGAGTCGCCCGCCTCCGGCGGATAAAACAGACCGTCGGCCCGGCCTTCCACGCTTACGGTCAGGCCATCCAGCCCGACCGTAAGCGAAAGGGAAACCTCGGCCCGATAGCCATCCCCCGCCGCCTTTTGCAGACGGCGATGAATCCGGCCGCCCTCCAGCGCCCGGTCGACCCCGCCCAGCCGGTTGTCAATACTGCCGCCCCGCAGCAGAAAAGCTACCAGCTCCCGTACCGGTAATCGAATTTCCTCTTGCATCCTTTCGCCCCCCTTGTTTCCATGCGGCTTGGGTTCCCGCCGGAGCATGTCAAAAAGCCGCCGGAAGGAAAATGTTAAAAAAACAAAAATTTTCGCCCGCCTTTTTTAAAAGGCGGTGGGGTCCTGCGTCCCGCGGGACGCGAAACCCTTAAATTTTCGTTCGGGGCATCTAAGCGAACAGCCAAAGGCTGTTCGTTGCTTCCCGCAAGGGA
>JAAVYX010000231.1 GCA_022791355.1 Clostridiales bacterium
GGACCGTCGCCCTTTAGCCGGGCCACGACGCCCTGGCCTTCTACGGTCACCGTTACCATATGGGTCTCGGGCGTATCCAGAAGCCACTGGGAATCCAGCCAGGCAAGACGGCCCTGCAGCCAGCTACGCAGGGTGGACACCCGATCCGCATAGTTGCCCAGACGGCCCCATTTATCATTCTGGGAAGCGGCGGCGGTCTTAAGATAGGCCGCGCCCGTATCGATACGAAGGAGCAGGTTCTCGATCAGGCCGGTACGGTATTGGGTATACCGCTCCTTGAGAGCCTGCTTAAATTCCGGGATGGAATACAGCTTTTTATACCAAGGGCAGGAGCTGTTGATAACCATGAATTCCTCTGTGCCGGTTCCGTTCGGACAGTCGTCCACATCGTTCTTGCCGGGAGCCTTATTGTCCCAGTCCGCCGCGCCGTAGGCATTGTCGAAATCCCACGGGGCGGTCATATACAGGGTGTCGTTATCCGGCTCCTTATACATGTAACAGCTGGTTTTCAGATTGCCGTCGATATTTTTGGCAATTTCCTGGATAATGACGAAATCCACCCAGGAATCGATATCCACATATTTTTTATAGTCCTCCCCCGAGGTCCCCATAATGGCCCCGTCCACCTTTTTCATGTAAGCGGTCAGGTAATCCAGCGCCTTTTGGGCCTCCGATTTATCCGTAGGCAGGTCGGGGGCCTTGAGGGTGAACAGGTCTCCGTTGGGATTGGCCTGGTAGGGACAGTCGAACCAGGGGTCGACGTTTTTATCCACCTTGTCGCCGGCGTCCTTCTCGATAATATAGCCGCCGGTCAGGTTGGTTATGACTTCTCCGTCCACCGCTTCGGGAATGTCGATCTTAGTAGACTCGATATCGATACGTTCCACTAGGGCGTACACCCCGTTATAGCCGCCGTTGAGCCAGACCTCCACCTGCTCTACCTTGGGCGTATAGCCGATGCCGGCCAGTTCCAGTCCAGCCTTGTAGGTGATATAGTTGCGCAGCAGGGAGGGGTCGGCCTCGGGCGAAACGATAGCATACTTCTTGGTCTTGGGAATGTCCAGCAGAGACGCTTTTGCGCCCAGCTTGATGGAATAGGGCTTTTGGGCAAAACCCCAGGAGGTATTGCCCCGGCCTTTGATTTCTCCGTCGCCCTCGTAATCGGCGGAAGCGTACTGCTTGCTGCCGTTGGCCAGCTTATAATGGGCGGGAATCCAGTCCTGCTTATTGATCTGGTCAAAGCCTCCCTCCACGGTTATATCCAGCCGGGGCAGCTTTTCCGGGGTAGCGTTTAGAAATACGCCTTCCAAATCGTCAAAGGGAACCGACCGGCCCTTTACGGCCTGATAGGAAATGGTCACCGCGCCGGCGTCGGACTGGAGCGTCAGATGCGCCCGGTCGTTGGGGAAGAGAATCGAAAAATCCTCGCAAAAACGCCAGCCATCCTGCATTTGGATGGTAAACTGCAAGACCGCGTCCTTGGAAAAGGTGAAGGTATCCCCCTCCAGCTTACCCTCTACGGCAAGATTGTTCAGGCAGTCGGCGTCATACACGATCCCATCCGACACCTGCGGGGTGACAAAATACAGCTGCTCTTCCTCATTTGCCCTCGCGCCGCCGGCCTCCTCCGCCACGGTCCAAAAGGCCGTCGAAAGCAGCAGCAAAGATAATGCCGCGCCGCACAGTCTGGTTCCAAGCTTCATACAACCCCCGCCTTTCTTTATGCCCGCCGATTTATAAACTAAGTATACCATTCAGGCAAAGAATTTGCAACAACAGATATAAAAACGAAGTTTAATTAAATAAAAAATATAGATAAGTCGCGCATTGGAAAACAAAATCATCCGAACAGGTTGTTTTCATACGTGTAGGCTGGAAAGGGACAGGCCGCCGGTCAATAAACCGGCGGCCTGTTTATGCTTACCAGATTGATTAGACCATCGACGGGTCCTACAGCTTTTACGCCTGTCTGGCTAAAATCTTGCAGATTTCCATTACGTCGTTGATAGAAATCTTCTCGTCGCCGTCCAGGTCGCCCGCCGCAAGCTCATCCGCCGTGGGCGCCTTTCCGGCCGACTGTCGGGCCAAAATCTTACAAGCCTCCATCACGTCTTGAATGGTCACGGTTCCGTCCCCATCCAGGTCGCCTGGGATGACTTCCGCTTTTATCAAAGCGTCAAAAGCAGCTTGCAGCGCGGTATAGGCCGTGTCGATCTCCGCCTCTGTAACCGTATCGCGTTCCATAACCTGCCGGGCGGCGTCAAGCTTCTGGTTGAGCGTTTCCAGCTTGACCGGATCCGCGCCGGTTAGATCGGCCGCATCCACCGTGTCTATCAGCTGCTGCAATTCCGCTTTCACAGCGGTGTGGATTGGCGTTACCGTGAAATTATCATACTGTGTCGCGCAGTAGTGCGTCCGCATTCCTACCTTACCGTTCAGGAAGGGCTCCGGGTCGGTGTAATCAATAGACAGCGTTCCGTTTATATAAACCTTAATATTGGGACCCTCGCACACCACCTTCATATGATAGGTCTCTCCAGCCGATACGGAAACACGATCATCCTGCGCCAGGGTGGTCCAACCATAATCCTGTTTACCCAGCAGTCCCGGCCCCACAAAATAACCCTGGAGCCAGTCCGTGCCGGTGTTGGACGGCGCGCTGTCCGGCGTGCCGACATAATTCCCACTGTCAGGATTGGTGGCGCGCACCAGCAGGCCGCTGTTCGTTCCGCCGATAGGGGTAATATCCGCTTCTACTGTATAGTCGCTCCAGCCGTCGGCGCCGTAAAGCCGTTTGCCGCAGCTTGCCTCCGGCATGGCCAGCACGCCGTCCCGCACCGTCCAGGGGCCGCCGTAATAAGAAGCGTTATCCTCCTCGGCGTCATAGGTCTGCGCAATCGGCTCCACCGCCGTATGCGCGGTCAAGGAATACCGTACTACCGTCGGTTCACCGGAAGCGTAGGTAAGGGCGATGGTATGCTCTCCCTTGGTCAGAGGAACACGGCGCAGCGCCGTGGTTGCATATTCCTGCGACGGCTGCATGCTTCCGGTACGCATAGTCTCCCCGTCCACCGAAACAGAAAACTCTGCCAAAGCAGCGGAGCGGTATAAGATGGCCAAATCATAATATCCGTCGCTTTTCACATTGACACGATAGCTGTAGCTCTGTCCGGCTTTGGTGCGCAGGGCGTAGGAATGCAGAGAGTCGTTTTGCACCTTGACCGGCTCCAGCGCGTCCGCCGAAAAATCCTCCAGACAGTTGCGCGCCTGGATGCTGCCGGGAACCGGCTTATAATACGTATCCGCACTGCCGCCGTGCACCTCGCCGGTCAGCCCCAGATAGCTGCAAGAGGCCGATGTATTTTCCGCATACAAGCCAACCTTGTAGGCCGCGTCCGCTCCATCTGCATCCGGTATGGTCACAGAACCGACGGTATGATCGTTAAAGAAGAATTCATAGCTATCATCGGTGCGCTCTATCTGCATCGACTGCACACAGTCCAGCCGCACCGGCTCCTGGAAGCTGGTGGTCAGAGGAAGATTGGCAAGCTCTTTCGCCTGACCGTCTTTTACTACCGAGACGTCCAGGGTCTGTTCCTGCGCATTCAGCAGCGCGGCAGCATAGTTTTTATCATCCCGATATGCGAATATCGCGCCGGCTCTGCCCCGCCGGCCGGTAATACCGGAAACGCAGAACTCCGCGGTAAAGTCGCCGGTATAGGTTTGATCAGATACGACCAAATCGCCGTCGCTTAAGGCTAAAGCGCCATTCTCAAGCTGGCCGCCGGTCCAGCCCGCCAGGGCGGCGGCGCTGTCAAAATAGGAACAGATATCCGGCTGCGCCGGCATCTGCTGCTGTGTGACGGTAGGCCCCAACGCCTCCATAACCTCGCCGTTAAAAACCAGACGGTCGATGCTCATATTCCGGCTGGGACTGCCGCCGTTCACCTCTATCAGGGTGTGATAGGCGATATAATAGCTGTCCAGATCCGGACCCTTGACACTGGAAGAATGCCCGGGTCCGAACACCTCGTCGGTGGTGGAAACCAGCAGTGTATCGGTAGCCTTCGAAAGGGTATCCATCGAATCGCCCACGGCATATCCTACACGATAGCCCTTGTGCAGCACATGGTTGCCGGTATAGGTCAGATAATAAAGCCCGTCGTGCTTGACCACCATGGGACCCTCGGTCCAGCTGCCCGCCATGGAGGCGGCGCGCAGGGGCGTACCGTCGCCAAAGTCAGAGGGACTGGTCATGGGATAGCGGGTGATGCAGGTGCCGCCGGAGGTCAGAAAATACCACTGGCCGTCATCGTCGATAAAGACGTCTCCGTCAATATCGCGTCTCATGTTGCCGGTAATCACCTGGAAAGGACCGGTGGGAGATTCTGACTGGAGGACATAATGTCCCTGTCCGTCGGGAGAGGTATACATATAAAAATTACCGTTGTAATAAACGACCTCGGGGGCATAGGCGTTACGGAGCACCGGATTCTCAGCGCAAACGCCGCCGTATTCCCAGTTTACAAGGTCGGTAGAAGTCCAACATTCGATTTTTTCTGTACCGCTGCTGGGATAGAGGTAATAACGTCCGTTCCACCGCATGACAAAGGGATCGCCTATATCGTCTTTGATGGAATTGGTATAGTAAGCGGTTTCTTCTAACTCCACACCCTCACCCTTTTTCGCAGATGTTGGAACGCCGAAGCAGGAAAAACAAAGCGCGGCCGCAAGAAAAAGCGCTATCCGTTTTGGCTTCATTCTGGTTACAACTCCTCTTCATTTTGGATCAGCTTCAATCAAATTCGAGATACTAAGGAAATGTGCCCACAGTCATAACCGCGGGCACATTCCTTACGCTTTACAGAGTTTTTGGCGAGTCCCTTGCGGGGGCGAACAAAAAACTATATTTTGTTTAGCCTATCGAGGACTTCGCAAAAATTTACGCAAAGCATATAAAAACAATGAATCTTACGCCTGTCTGGCTAAAATCTTACAAATTTCCATCACGTCGTTGATGGAAACGTCCTTGTTGCCGTCCAGGTCGCTCACCGCAAGCTCATCCGCCGTGGGCGTCTTTCCAGCCGACTTACGAGCCAAAATCTTACATGCCTCCATCACGTCTTGAATGGTCACAGCTCCGTTGCCGTCCAGGTCGCCCTGGGGCCGCACGGACAGCTGGAGGCTGCCGGTCACCGACGGATCGTCGGCCGCGGCGGCGGTGACGGTCAAGGTCTTGGCCGTCTCGTCGGCGGCTACGGTCAACAGACCGTTTTGGTCGATGGAGGTGCCGGCCTTGCCGCCGGATACGGTCCATTTGACCTTCTGGCTCGCACCGTCGCCTAAAACCTTGGCGGTAAGCTGGGTGGTCTTGCCCTGTACGGCCACGGTGACGTCGGCCGAAACGGTTACCCTATCCGTAACCGTTTCGGCAGGCGCTAAGGCGAAACGGTAGCTGCCCGACTTGAGGGTATAGATCGCCTTGCCGTCCTCGTATTTTACGAAGGCGACGCCCTCGGCGTCCTTGGCCAGGGTCTTGCCCTCATATACCGTGTCGGTCTCCTCTACCGGCAGATAGAGGGTGGCGGTGGTGTTGGCGGGAACGGTGGCCTTGTAAACCAGCTTGCCGTTCTTGTCAAAGGACCAGTCGCTGGAGATGGTTCCCCGGATGGAATCGTAGGAGCCCTTGGCATAGGAGATATCAATTTCCCGATTCTTATAGGGTTCAGGCTGAAGCACGAAAGTCTTGAAGCCGGCCTGGGCGCTGTCCAGCTCGATGCCAAGAGAGTTGGTGAACATCCACTCGCTGACCGAGCCGAAGGAGTAATGATTCAGGGAATTCATGCCGCCCTTATCGCCGCTGTAGTCGATGGTGCCGTCGGGCAGGCAGGAGTCCCACCGCTCCCAGATGGTGGTGGCCCCCCGCTCGATGGAGTAGCCCCAGGAGGGATAGGTCTTGTTGGTCAGCAGGGTGTAGGCCACATCCTCGTAGCCGTACTTGGAAAGGGTCGGGCACAGCCGGCTGATGGAGGTAAAGCCGGTAGTCAGATGATTGCCCCGCCGCTGGATATTCTCCACCAGCTTGTCGGCCGCCGCCTGACACTTATCTTCGTCCAGCAGGCCAAAGGCCAAGGCCAAGACATAGCCGGCTTGACTGCCGTTACCGATTTTTCCATCGGCCGAAACAAAGCGATTGTTAAAGGCGGTCTTAATCTGCTCGAAGAGGGCGGCGTACTCTTTCGAGTGGGTAAGATAGAACCGTTCGCCGGTCTCCTGGAAGAGAGTTTGTGCGATCTGCTCCATGAGGGAGGCCACATAGCCGTAATAAGAGGTCTGCACAAGTTCCTTGGGCGTATCTTCAATCACACACAGCCAATCGCCGTAAATGCCGTGGGACATAATGTAGCCGTTATGCTTGGTGGCGCAGAAGTCCATATACTTACGCATGGACTCGTAGTTCTCCAGCAGGGTGCGGACGTCGCCGTACTGCCGGTAGATGGTCCAGGGACAGATGACGCCGGCGTCGGCCCACTGACCGTTGCCGAAGTTGCCGAAGCCGATGGTGGGGGCTACGTCGGGATAAGCGCCCTGCTTGTTCTGCGCGTCCCGCAGGTCGAACAGGAATTTCCGGTAGAAGGCCACAGAGTCCATATTATAGGAACCGGCCCGGACAAATACCTGCGCGTCGCCGGTCCAGCCGCGGCGCTCGTCCCGCTGAGGACAGTCGGTGGGAATGGAGAGATAGTTATCCCGCTGGCTCCAGAGGATATTGCTGTAGAGCTGGTTGACCATCTCATTGGAGCTTTCATAGCTGCCGGTCATGGTCAGATCGCTGCTCATGGCCAGGGCCGTAACGTCGGCGGCGGTCAGGTTGGCGATATCCAGGCCGGTGATCTCGGCGTACCGGAAGCCATGGAAGGTAAACCGGGGCTGATAGACCCCCTCGCCCGCGCCGCCGACCACGTAATAGTCGGTCACCTTGGCGGCCCGCAGGTTCTGGGTGTCCAGCGTACCGTCGGCCCGCAGGGCCTCGCCATAGCGGAAGCGGAGCTTGGACCCGGCGGCCGCCTTGACCTTCACCCGGATGCTGCCGGCGATATTCTGGCCGAAGTCGATGAGGATGCGGCCGTCCTTTTCCCAAACCCGCTTGGCGGGCAGCTCCTCGGTGATGCGCACCGGCGGGTCGATCTGGGCCACCAGATTGCGGCCGGTGGATTTCTTATGCCGGATGTATGCGTTTTTCCAGCTCTCGTCGGAAACCTGAACGGTAGCGAAGCCGCTGTCCGAACCGCCCAGCTCCTTGGAAGCGTCGTAGGTTTCGCCGTCGATGATGTCGCCGCCCAGCACGAAGGGATCGCCAAACTTCCAGGATTCGTCGGTAATCACCGTCTCGGAGGTACCGTCGGCGTAATCGATAATCATGCGGCCGATAAAGCCGGTGCCGCTGCTGTAGGTCTGGCCGGTCAGACCAATTTTACCGCTGAACCAGCCGGGGGCCGCCAGCACGCCCCAGACGTTTTTGCCGCCCTTCTTCACAAGGTCGGTCACGTCGTAGCCCTGATACTGAACCCGGATGTTGTAATCGGTCCAGCCGGGGGCGAAATACTCGTCTCCCACCCGCTGGCCGTTGACATACATCTCGTACACGCCCAGAGCCGAACTGAAAATCTTGGCGCGGACGATTTCCTTGTCGGCCGCGTCAAAGGTCTTGCGCATCATGGAGGTGGTGACCGAGGACTCCCAGCAGAGCTCGCCCTGGCTGTGGGAGACGATCAGCTTGCCATCGGCGATTTCGCCGCCGCTGAAGGTCATATCCATAGGATCGTCAAAATCGTTTTGGAAAAGCACCGTACCGTCGCTGGCCGTCGCCCGAATCGAATCCACGGTGCAGCTTTCCTGGGCGTTGCCGTGATGACGGAAGCCCAGCATGCCGTAGCCTGAAAGGCTCACGTCGCGGGAATCCACCTTCTTGTCGTCAATATAGGTGTCTATATGCTTGCCGGTCACCTCCACCCGCATCACATGGGGCTTATACCGATCGGCCCAGGCCACGGCGGAGGAGACGTCCACGTCTCCCAAGCTGCTGGGGTTGCCGCCGTTCCAGGCGTGGGGACGGAGCACCATCTTTTGCTGGCTCTGCATGGCGACCTCATTGAACTGCCACATGAGGAAATTCGACTTGTCCTTGGCGCCGAAAATAAAGCCGGCCGCGCCCTTGGTCATGGTGAAATTCCACTCGACCTGATAATTCTGTACCGAACTGGGGTCAATCTCATCATCGGCCGTCTTCTGCCAGATGACGTCCGCGCCGCCCTGATTGGTGGCGTGGATCCAGCCGTCGCTGATCGTATCGGCGGCGCCCAGCTGAAACCGCACCTTGTTGGGATCGCTGAAATCCTCGGAAAAGAGCACCTTACCGCTGGTATCGGTAGCCTTGATGTAATCCAGGCTGGATTTTTCCGCAGTCTTGCCGTCGCCGGTGCCGTGACGCAGGCCGATCAGGCCGAAATTCGGCACAGGCACATCCCGGCGGTCGACCTGAGTATCGTTGATGAAGGTGGTGACGGTAGCGCCCCGCACCTCTATGCGCATTTTATGCGCCTCGCTGCGCTGGTCCCAGGGAATCACGCTGGAAACGTCCACCGACGCTACCTGACGGGGGCCGCCGTCCGTCCACACATGGGGGTTCAGCGTGACCTTTTGGCCGTTCGTATCGTTAATGCCAATCTGCCACATGTTGAAATTTCTCTTATCCTTGGCGCCGAAGATAACGCCGCCGGCCCAATTGTCAACCTTGAAAACGTATTCCAGATCATAGTCCGCAACCGTTTCCTCTGTAGGGGCGCTTACCTGGGCGTTGGCCTTGTCCGAAGTAATCCAGGAAGCGCCGGCCCAATCCTCGGCCGTCAGCAGGCCCGCGCCGAACTTGGCCGTTTCCGACTCGGCGGCGCCGCCCTGGCTATCCCAGGCCTTGACCTTCCAGTAGTAATCGGCCGCCGCCTCAAACTTGCCCTCATAGGCAATGGCGGTGGTACGGTCGCTCTTTACCTTGCCCGAATCCCAGGCGTCGTAATCCCCGGCGGCCAGCTTGGCCTCGCTGGTGGAGACCAGAATCTGATAATCGGTCTGCTGGATATCCCGGACGGCTGCGTCCAGCTTCCAGGAGAGCAGCGGCGCGGCTTCGTCCACCGCCTCGGGATTTTCCAGATACTCGCATCGCAAATCATAGACCCGAAGCCCGGTGTCAGCCGCCTGAGTGTCTCCGGCAGCCGGCAGGGCCGTAACGCCTACAGTCAGGGCGCCGGTCAGAACAGCGGCAAGCAGAGCTTTCGCTTTTTTACCCAACATGGTTGCACGCTCCTTTTTTCCTTATTCACCAAAATATCCGTAGGTCTGCCGGATATTTTACTGCCATTATCATAGCACATTCCGTAATCTGCGTCTATATTTGCTTGGTATATTGAAAAATCTGCAAATTTAGGCAGTTTTTAGAGCAGATACGAACAGATTCGCGCATCTGGCATACGAGGAGGCCCTGTCCACATATATATGGATAAATTTTTGTATTTTAATAAAAGGATATCTGGCGCGAAACCCTCCCTTTAAGCCCAATAACAAACTGTAAATGTCATTCAATGAAAACCTCAAAAACACATTTATAAGAGCATGTAAGGAGGTGAAGCCTTTGTCTCTGGCGCTGCTTGTGATGATCTTCTGCGTACTGGGCGTCATTTTTGTCAATGGCTGGACCGACGCGCCCAACGCCATCGCCACGGTGGTAGGCACCCGCGCACTGCGGCCGGGAGCCGCGGTGGCCATGGCCGCGGTCTGTAATCTTCTGGGAGCCGCCGCCGTAACGGCCATAGGAGCCAAGGTGGCCTTTACCATTGAAAGCATCGCCCATTTCGGTTCGGGTAAAACGGCCCTGGCCGCGCTGGCCGCCGCCCTGCTATCCATCATCGGCTGGGCTGCGCTGGCCTGGCGGTTCGGCATCCCCACCAGCGAAAGCCACGCCCTGGTTGCGGGACTGACCGGCGCGGCCATGGCGGCCTCCAATCTGGACGCGGTCAACGCGGGGGCCTGGGGTATGGTGCTGTTGGGGCTGGCCGTCTCCACCCTGCTGGGCTTTGGGCTGGGGTTCGCCGCAGCCCGGCTGGTGGAAAGGCTCTGCTATTCCCTCCCCCGCCGGCCGGCCGGCCGTTTCTTCTCGGCCGCTCAGATTCTGACCGGCGCGGCCACCGCTTTTCTCCACGGCGCGCAGGACGGGCAGAAGTTCATGGGGGTCTGCGTACTGGGACTGCTGCTGGTAAAAGGGCAAACGCCGGGGCCGGACACGGTCATTCCCGTCGGGGTGGTAGCAGTCTGTTCCCTGGTCATGGCGCTGGGAACTTCGGCGGGGGGCGGCCGGATTATCAAGGCCGTAGGGATGGAGATGGTACAGCTGGAAAAGCATCAGGGCTTCGCCGCCGACCTGGCGGCCTCGGCCTGTCTGCTGCTCTGCACCCTGGCCGGCGCGCCGGTGAGCACCACCCACACCAAGACCGCCGCCGTACTGGGCGTGGGGACCGCCCGGCGAGTCTCTCTGGTAAACTGGCGGATGGCCGGAGAAATGGCCGCCGCCTGGGTCTGCACCTTTCCGGCCTGCGGTCTCATGGGCTATCTGCTCTCCAAGCTCTTTTTACTGCTTTTCGCGTAAATTCTAAAAAGTAAAAAACGGAAACGCGGACATGCGCCCAAGCATCCGTGTACAGACTTTCATCCTGGAAATTACGGCTCCCAGAATGTGATTTATAAACCGGAACAAACCTAATTTTTGTTCTGATAAGAGGTTAATTGTGGGGAAAACCGATGGTCAGGCTGACGTTTGCAGCCCATGTTGACATAGGCGCGAGGGGAACCGGCACGGTATGATCCAATAGGGCTATACAGATTCCAGAAAACGATCACAGAAAGGGGATTTTGCATTGCGACACAAAAACAACGCCTTCGGGAACGACCTGGTAAAATGCGCTGATTTCCCGCTTCAGCAGGCCCAAAGCCTTACCGCGGGCGGGAAGGATGGGGACGCCGTCGCGCTGGCGGCCTTGCACCGGCAATCGGCCCTGCACTACGCCGCTTTCTGCGATAAGGCCGACCGGGCCTTTGTCACGCCCATCGACCGGCGGGACCTACTGGAGCTGGCCGCCGCCTTCCACCGCTTGACCGGCAGGCTGGCCCCCCTCCCCATCTCCCTGGACAAGGCGCACCACGACCGGCTGACGAGTATGTGCCGGGCCCTGAAGGAGGCCGTATCCCTTTGGAGGCCGCTGGGGGCCAAAACCGCCGCCCCCCTTCTTCCTCTGCGGCGGGCGGGGGCGGAGGCCCAAGCCGGATTGGAGGCCGCGGCCAGGGAACGGGAGACCCTTTTGCAGCGCGCGGCGCCCGTATGGCAGCGGCTGGACGCGCTCTTCCGTATAGAGGCCGCCTTCCGCTGCGGGGATGAAACCGCCGACCTCATCCGCCGCGTGCGGATTCAAAACGAGTGACCCATAAGATTCCTTCCCTTTCCTGAATTTACATGGTATAATAACCGCAAGGCGGTTATTATACCCCACGGATGGCCCCACGCCGGGGACGGCGGGGATGCCAATTA